>JAUYBK010000059.1 GCA_030693105.1 Methanobacteriaceae archaeon
GCTACTAAGGCTAAAAAGACTGCTGAGAAAAAAACCGAGGAAGTTAAGGAAGCTGTGGAAGAGAAAGTCGCTGAAGCTAAAGAAGAAGTGGCTGAAACTAAAAAGAAAGCTTCCAAAAAAGCTGCGGATGTAAAGGAACCGGTCCAAGAGAAAACTGAAAAGGTTAAATCTGAAGCTGCCGAACTTTCAAAAAAGTCAGATGAATCTTAAATATGATTTAATACCTTCCTAAATCAGGATAAATTATAAAAGGTTGTAGCAAGATGGTAATATTAAGGAGCAAGGAAATAAGGGACATGGACCTAGAAGACATCCAAAAAAAGTTGGATGAACTGAAGGCCGAACATGCTCGGAACATATCCAAAAGTGCCGCTGCAGGTGTTTACGAGAATCCTGGGAAAATTAAGGAGCTCAAGAGGACCATTGCCCGGGTACTTACTATCATGAATGAAAAACAGAAGGAGACATAAATGAAAGTCTGTGAGGTTTGTGGTCTTCCAGAAGAACTTTGCGTCTGCGAAGAGATAGCACGGGAGATACAGAAGGTTAAAGTCTACACGGTGAGAAGAAGATTCGGAAAACTGATGACCATTGTCGAGGGAATTGATGAACACGACATTGACATCCGGGAACTCACCAAGGCACTAAAAAACCGCTGCGCCTGTGGAGGTACCGCCAAAAAAGGCCAGATAGAGCTGCAGGGCGATCATAAAAGGAGAGTCAAGCAAGTTCTAGCTGATATGGGCTTTTCTTCGGATACCATTGAAATCCGTTAGATGCATGGACTTGGAAATCACAATCCCTTCACTCGCAGCCATGCTGCCCGGGTAGGTAGGCATGATCACTCCACAAAACATCATGAGACACGAATTGGTGGGACTCATCGTCCAAGTGGCGGAAAGTTCGCACCAGGGATTCACCGGATTGGAAGGAAAGGTTGTTAACGAGACCAAGAACACCCTCACCCTGGAAGACAGGGAGGGCCGGGAGAAAATAATCCCCAAGGAAACGGCAACTTTCCACTTTAAACTACCTGATGGTAGCACGGTTGAAATTGAGGGTAAAATAATAGTTTCACGCCCTGAAGATAGGATAAAAAAGAGATTCAAAAAGTACGGGTGATATTAATGGTTGGCATTGACGTAACCGAACCAAAAGAAAAATGCGATGATCCCAACTGCCCCTTCCACGGGACCCTTAAAGTTAGGGGTCAAATACTGGAAGGCCTGGTTACCAGTGACAAGGCAGAAAGGACCATCACCGTAGAAAGAAGTTTTTACAAGTTCATAAGAAAATTTGAAAGATACGAGAAGCGAAAATCTAAGATCAGCGCTCACAAACCGGACTGCATCCAGGTAAATGTTGGAGATGCAGTTAAAATCGCGGAGTGTCGTCCTTTAAGTAAGACGAAGCACTTCGTGGTGGTGGAGGTTAAAGAGGAGAAATAAGATGAAGGCTATTACTTCTAAAGTTACCAGAGCTCTCCCCATCGGTGCCAGACTCAGCTGTGTTGATAACACCGGAGCCCGGGAAGTGGAAATTGTATCGGTGAAAGGATACAAGGGCGTCCGGAGAAGGCTGGGCAGTGCTGGAGTAGGAGAAATGGTGGTTGTTTCGGTGAAGAAGGGAACAGTTGACATGCGCCGAGAAGTTACCACTGCGGTTATCGTAAGACAAAAAAAGGAGTACCGCCGGGCCGACGGCCTGCGGGTTAAATTTGAAGACAATGCGGCGGTTATCATCAGCCCGGAAGGAGTACTAAAAGGCTCCGAGATTCGGGGACCAGTAGCTAAGGAAGCTGCCGATCGATGGTCATCCATAGGAAGCGCCGCCAGTATAATTGTCTAAGGGTGATATAAATGTCTAAACAGCCAAGAAAACAGAGGAAATCACTATACCAGGCACCATTACACCAGCGCCGCAAGTTCATGAGTGTCACCCTCAGCCCGGAACTCCGGGAAGAACACGGCCGACGCGCCCTTCCTGTTAGGAAGGGAGATACCGTGAAGGTTGTAAGAGGAGACTTCAAGGACCACGAAGGTAAGGTGGAAAAGGTGGATCTTAAAAATCACGTGCTCCTGGTAGAAGGAGCTTCCGTACAGAAACCAGATGGAAACCAGGTTTTTCACCCGGTGCACCCATCCAACGCCATGATTTTGGAACTGGATCTGGATGATGATGAACGGAATCAAATAGTAGAGAGGAAGGGATAATATGGCCAAAATGGGATCACGAAAACACTTAAAACGTTTCAAAGCACCAGTACACTGGCCTATCCATTCCAAAGAGGATACCTGGACTGTTAAACCAAGCCCAGGACCCCACGCAATCGAGGAATCACTGCCACTTTTAGTAGTGGTCCGGGACATACTGCAAGTGGCAGACAATGCCCGGGAAGCCAAGATTATCATTAACCAGGGCGATATCCTGGTGGACGGTATGGTGCGCAAGGATTACAAGTTCCCAGTGGGATTCATGGACGTTATCCAGATCCCCAAAACCGGGAACAACTACCGGATGCTCCCTGATGATAAGGGAAGGCTGGTACTACACCCCATCAGCGAAGAGGATCAGAAGTTCAAACTCTGCCGTATACAGGACAAAACCATCATCAGAGGAGGTAAAATACAATTAAACCTTCATGACGGTCGCAACTTCCTGACTGACGGCGATTACAAAGCTGGCGATGTGGTGGTACTGCAAGTCCCTAAACAGGAAATTACCGACCATATAAAACTTGAAAACGGTACCCTGGGGCTCATCATCGGTGGTAAACACATCGGAGAGTTGGGAACCATCCAAGAAATTAACATCACCCATTCATCCATGCCCAACACGGTTTTAATTGAGACCGAGAATGGTAAGAGCTTCCAAACCCTGCAGGACTACGTCTTTGTTTTGGGTAAGGATCAGCCAATGATTTCACTTCCCGGGGGCCAATAGATGAACCCCATGCAGGAAGTCAAAATAGCTAAGGCCACCGTCAGCATTGGAGTTGGTGAAAGTGGAGAGCAATTGGCCCGGGCTGAAAAACTCCTGGATACCATCACCCACCAGAAACCGGTGCGGACCTTTTCCAAGGTCACTAACCCTGAATTTGGAATTAGAAAGGGACAGCCTATTGCCTGCAAAGTCACCCTTCGGGATGAGAAGGCTCATGATGCAGTGAAAATGGTTTTAGATGGTGTGGGTAACCAGCTTCGCGCCAGCCAGTTTGACCGGAATGGAAATGTTTCATTCGGAATCGAAGAACACATAGACATCCCTGGTATGCGCTACGACCCGGATATTGGAATATTTGGAATGAATGTTTCCATAACCTTTGAAAAACCGGGTTACCGAATAAAAAGAAGGAAAATTCAACGGAAAAGGATCCCCAACAAACATCAGGTCACTACTGAGGAGACCCAGGAATACATGCGGGATAAATTCCAAGTGAAGATTAAATAGGTGATAACGTGCCAAGAAAATTCGGAAAGGCATCCAGAAAATGTAGAAGATGTGGGGACCACTCTGCACTGGTCCGCAGGTATGGATTAATGCTCTGCCGGCAGTGCTTTCGGGAACTCGCACCTAGAATAGGATTTAAGAAGTACAATTGAGGTGTGCCTATGACTCTTATGGATCCTCTAGCAAACGCACTTACTAACATGCGTAACAACGAACTGCAGGGAAACAAGCGGTGTACCATCCACCCTGCATCTAAAATGATTGGGCATGTTTTAAGGACAATGCAAAAGGAAGGATACATCGGTGAATTTGAATACGTGGACGACGGCCAAGCCGGACAGTTTATAGTTGAACTAGAAGGAAATATAAACAAGTGTGGGGTTATAAAGCCCCGACATGCCGTTAAAAATGATGAATTCGAAAAATTCGAAAAAAGGTACCTGCCATCTAAAAACTTCGGTATCATGATAATGACCACCTCGCAGGGTATAATGACCCACCACGAGGCTAAGGAAAATGGTATTGGCGGCAGGTTACTGGTATATGTTTATTAGGTGATAACAATGGCTTTAGCAGTGGTTATGAGGGAGGAAATTCCCATCCCTGAGGGCATAGAAGTCACCGTGGATGACATGGTGACGGTGAAAGGATCCCAGGGGGAAATACAGTGGAGGTTCAAACACCACAACGTAAAAATCAGTCAAGAAGACGGTTTAGTGGTTTTAGAAGTTCGTTTTCCTAAAAAGAAGGACAAAGCCATGTTGGGAACCATCAAGGCCCACATTGATAATATGATTGAAGGACTGACCCAGGGCTTTACCTACCGGATGAAAATTGTTTACGCACACTTTCCCATGACTGTAAAAATTAATAAAGGCAAGGTAGTTATTGAAAACTTCCTGGGGGAACGACACCCCCGTAGCGCCAAAATTGTGGGAACAGCTCAGGTGAAAATCCAGGGCGATGAGGTAACAGTCTCCGGTATAAACAAGGATGACGTGGGACAGACCATGGCCAACATTGAACAGGCCACTAAAATCAAGGGAAGAGACCCCCGGGTATTCCAGGATGGAATTTACCTGGTGGCTAAGGAGTGATCCTTAAATGAACAAGCCAAAATTTAAAAGACAGGAATGGTTCCGATACCGGAAACTGGGAACCAAGTGGAGAAGAGCCAGGGGAAAAACCAGCAAGGTCCGACGCTATGAGGGCAGAAAACCAGCCATGCCCACCATAGGATATGGATCCCCTAAAGCAACCCGAGGACTACACCCCTCCGGATACCAGGATATTCTGGTATCTAACCTTAAAGAGTTAGAGGGGCTGGACCCGGAGAAACAGGCTGGCCGAATCAGTTCTAAGATTGGCGAAAGGAAACGGGAGTTAATGCTCCAGAAAGCCAAAGAATTAGGAATTAAAATATTAAACTGAGTTACGGGAGAAAACACTTACCTTTAGTGTTTTTTAAAAACTTCACTAACCAAACCAAACTAGTGTAAAACGAATGAATTGAGGATGCAAGGGAAAATAATTCGCATCCATCCATCCGGTAGGATAAATTTTCAGGATGGATAAAAATTTTTAACTCAACCCTTTAAAAATGAGTTGATGGGGAGGTTTCTTTATGAATCTTACTACTCAAAAGAGGCTAGCTGCAGAGATCCTAAAAATAGGAGTTAATAGGGTATGGATTGACCCGGACAACTTGGAAGAGGTGTCCGAGGCCATAACCCGCGAAGGAGTTAAGAAACTCATCGAGGACGGGAGCATAAAAGCCCGGCCTAAGAAGGGGATCAGCAGTTATCGTTCTAAGAAAATAGCAGAACAGAAAAGCAAAGGAAGAAGAAAAGGCCGAGGAAGCATCAAAGGTGCTAAAGGGGCAAGAAACCCCAAGAAAAAGGCCTGGATGACCACTATCAGGGCGCTGAGAACTGACCTGAAGGACATGAGGGACAACCGGGAAATTAACCGTACCACCTACCGTAAGCTGTATAGAATGGCTAAAGGTGGAGCATTCCGTAGTAAGTCCTACATGAAAACCTACGCCCGGGACCACGACCTACTACGATAAGGGGGAATAAAAGTGGCACACGGATCAAGATATAAGGTAGCATTCAAAAGACGAAAAGAAGGAAAAACTAATTACGGAGCTAGGTTAAAGCTTGTCAATCTGGAAAAGTGCCGACTGGTAGTTAGATCAACCAGCAAGCATACTATGGTCCAGATCATCAAAGTGAAAAAAGAAGGTGACCAGACCCTGGTAGCCGCTCACTCCCAGGAATTAAAGGGAATGGGATGGTTAGGAAGTGGAAAAAATACCTCCTCTGCCTATCTCACCGGATATTTATGTGGTAAAAAAGCCCTCAAAGAAGGCATTGATGAGGCAGTACTGGATATAGGACTTAAAACTTCCATAAAAGGTTCCAAGGTCTACGCCGCCCTTAAAGGTGCAGTAGATGCTGGAATGAACATACCCCACAACGAAACCATCCTACCCGCTGAGGAGCGGATTCGGGGAGAAACATTAGCCCAGTACGCTCAGTCCCTGGAAAAATCAGAGTCGGAGAAGAAATTCTCCCAGTACCTGGCCCAGGGATTATCACCGGACCAATTACCGGATCACTTTGAATCCATTAAACAAAAAATAGAAGCCGAGGTAAAATCATGAGTAACGGGGGCAATAGAGGTAACCGTGGTGGAGGCAGTGGTAACCGTGGTGGAAGCGGACAAAACCGTGGTAACCGTGGTAACCGACCAAATCGCGGTGGCCGTAGTCAAAAATATGAAAAACCAGAATGGGAACCCAAAACTAACCTGGGGCGCATGGTAAAGGATGGTTCCATCAAGAGTAT
>JAUYBK010000067.1 GCA_030693105.1 Methanobacteriaceae archaeon
AATAGTCTTGGCGATGGATGGGGTATGGCTGCTGGCACTTATAGTGGGACCTATCCTGGGTGGGCCATTCACCATCCTAATCATGTGCTATGCCGTGCATAAGGTGGCTGAGCACGGGATAGGGCTGGCCTCTGGATCACCCTATACTAAAATTGGAAGTAGCCGAGCAGTTCTCTCAGCTACCGCGGAAATGCCCCTGATAGTGGCACCGGCCCTGGTGTTCTTTAAAACCCACACTCTACTGTTAGACGGTATAACATCTTACCAAATGGTCAATGGCTCCCTTTTCTGGCAGTTACCCCTAGTTGCACTGGCCACCTTTGTGCTGCTGCTATCTAAAACCCCTTACAATCCCTTCGGAATTGTCTGGGGAAAAGACATAATATCCGGAAATAAAACAGAACATTTTGGTGTTATAAGGGGCTGTATAATGATGGGAGAAATCTTAGGATTCTACGTGCTCCTGTGGTGCTTCCTAAGCATTTTCTTTGGAGGAATAATCAACACTCCCCTGACCTATATCCTGGCTATGACCGGTGTGACTATCCTTCTGGGATTTATATGTGCACTGTCCCCCATGGTGGCACCCTATCACGCGGTAATGATACAGTGGATATTCGCAATTCTGGCATTGGTAAATGTGATGTTTGTATGAGGTGTTTTATTGATGGAAAAAGCATATCTATATCTATCTCTGATGATGACTATTACCCTAATAATAGTATTTATTGTTACCACGGCCCTCCAAACAAAAATAGCATTATTAGCCGTGATATTGTTTTCATTCATACTTCTACTCTTCTATATTAAAGATAAAGCAGAGAAAATTGAAATAACAGCATTATGGTTCACCCTGATCCTGTTCATTATTACCGCGGCTGTAATATTCAAACCGGGAGGATTCTAATACATGCCCTATTTCGAATACTTGCCCCACCTGTTGCTCTTTACAATTGGAACACTTTTAGGGTTACAGGTTAGTTACAGATGGCACAATGAACCATTTGCCATAAAAAAGATAGAACCCATACCCCTGGCCCTGGCGCTAATTGGGGGAGTGCTCACCATGTTTTATCTACCCCTGGGCTTGCTTTTCATTGGATTTGTAATTGGAATGAGACCTGGTTACGGTGTTTATGAAGCTATAATCGGAATATTACTAGCTTTAATCTTGTGGGTGGCTTTATGACCGACGAAACAATAAAGCAAATGAAGTTATGGAAACTGGAAAGTTATTCTTATGTAGAAACAGTTCTCAAACCACTTTCCAAGATTTTAGATTTACCACTAGAAGAAATTCAAGAATTACTGACTAAAAATTTAGATATGTTTCGGATCGAGTCATCTCACTCCTCTGCAGAACAGGCCAAGCTCTTTAGAACGGAAAAACAGGTAGAAATAGATCTGGGCCTGGATTATTTCCAGCATCTAAGGCTCCTACATCCTGATCAGATAAAATCCATAAGAGAAGAAGTTATAGAAAAGCTGGAAAGTTCAGGAAAATTAGATTTTGATCTGGATTCCGATGAATACCAAAGATTGATAAAGTATTCCAAGGCGAAAATATTAGATTTATTAAAAGGAGAAGAGTGATGATCAAAGATTTTATAAGAAAACGGTCTATCAATATTTGTTTAGTTTGCACAGGAGGGTGTAATGGATGCGACATCGAAGTAGCTGCTCTTTTATCCCAAAGGTACGACCTAGAGCAATACGGTATCTATCTGCATAACAACCCCCGAGAATGCGATGCAATGGTGGTCACCGGAACCGTGAGCAAACAATGGCAGGAAAAACTGGTGGAACTTTACAACAAAGTACCAGAACCAAAGGCCGTGGTGGCAATCGGTGCCTGTGCCCTAAGTGGAGGGATATTCCAGCAGGAAGGTGAGAAAGTAGGGGCCCCCGTAAGTAACCACATCCCGGTAGATGCCGAGGTACCGGGGTGTCCACCCCGACCTGCAGAAATCGCTTCTGCTGTTTTGAAATATGTGCCAGTAGCACTGGCCAATTACCGGAGGAAAAGTTAATGTCATACATACCAATCGGCCCTCTACATCCCGGAATCAAAGAACCATTACGAATAAAGCTAAAAACAGAAGGTGAGCGAGTAGTCGATGCAGAAGTCGATTTAGGCTATATGTACCGTGGCGTCGAGCAGATAGCCCGTGGAAAACCATGGCAAAAGGTTGCATATCTTGCCGAGAGAGTCTGCGGAATCTGTTCTGATACCCATCCTCGCGCCTTAATTGAGGGCCTAGAAAGAATTGCAGACTGCGTTCCCCCCCTAAGAGCCCAATATTCCCGGGTGATTATAGGTGAACTTAACAGAATCCACAGCCATCTGATTGCCAATGCCATCTACTTTTTGGCCCTAGAACACGAAACCCTGGGCATATACCTCTTAAACATTAGGGAGAAGGTCATGGATCTTCTGGAGATGATCTCTGGAAACAGAGTACTCTATTCCTGGAACCTGGTGGGAGGAGTTCGCATGGACTTCAAAGACAGCCACCTTAAAAAGATTCTGGAAAATTTAAGGGAAGTCGAAGATCATGTTACCAGATATCGTAAAATGTTTAAGACTGGTCCGCTTTTAGGTCTCAGGTCCCGAGATATAGGAAAATTGAGCAAGGAAGATGCCATTGATGTAAGAGCGGTAGGACCGGTAGCGCGTGCTTCAGGAGTTAAATTTGATTGGAGAACCAAACATCCCACTTATGTGGATTATTTTGATTTCGAACCAGTATGGAGAGATGAGTGTGACAACTACGCCCGAGTTATGATGAGGTTCGATGAAACCTTAGAATCCATAAAAATAATACGAAGAGCGGTTAATGAATTACCATCCGGACCCATCAGGAAGGATTGCGACATCCCCCGGGGATCCATCGACTACCGGTATGAAGCTCCCCGAGGAGAACTGGTCTACATATTTGAAACCGCAAACCATGGAATCATAAAGGATATAACTATAAGAACACCCACCGTGCCGAATCTGGAGGCCTGCGCAAAACACATGTTTAAAGATTCACCCACCATATCCGACGCAGTTGCTATATACCAAACCATTGATCCCTGCATGGCTTGCACCGAACGAGTAGTTATACTTGACGAAAATAATAAGAAGGAAGAATTTAGAAGCTTTTTTGACGTTTCAAGTCGTAAAGGTTCTGGGGAAAAATCAGTAGATAAACAAACCAAAATTTGATTATAGAAGCTTAAGGTGTAATACAAATGTCATCACCGATATGGTACCTTTATGAATTCGCCAGGAAAAAATGGCTGGAGAGATTTTTAGATGCTAGGACAGATCCAGAGATAGCTGCTGCACCATCAAGATTCAGAGATTTCCCTGAAGTTGAAAAAGAGCTCTGTGTCTCCTGTGGCGCATGCACTTTCGCCTGTCCCTCCCCGGGAGCTATAAAACTAGTCAGAGACGAGGAAAGTGAAATGATCTTCCCGGTTATAAATATATCATCCTGCATTAGGTGCGGTTTCTGTGTTGAAGTCTGTCCAACAGACCCCAAAACCCTGAAAACCGGAGAAAATTACCTTATAATGGAAGAATATCAGATATTGCCCAAAGAAAAGGTTTATATCGCCGATGAATATCTGTGTATCAAATGCAAAAAATGTTTGGATGCGTGTAAGATCGATGCGCTGAGCTTCCAGGACAACAAGATCCAAGTGGACCAGTCCAAATGTGTATCATGTGGGGACTGTATGAACATCTGCCCAGTGAAGGGTGCCATAAAGGAAATCTACATCTCCAACGTGGATGAGCAGAAAGAGATCAACATAATGTTGATTGAAACCCTGGAAAAAAAGATAGAAACAGATATTGAGATAATCAGAACCACTCCTGGTTTTGATCCTGATAAAATTATAAAAATTGAGCTACCTCTGGCTGAATTCATGGAAAAAGCCCGGGAAATATTACCCAACGACGAACTCATAACAAAAACCATAGAAAAAACTACAGACCGGCTAAAGATGAATATAATAACCTGGAATGAGGATCTGTGCAATAAATGTAAGTTATGTGTTGATGAATGTCCCACTAGTGCTATTTCCTACAATAAAGAGGCCGACTTGGTGCAAAGAGATCCTGAAAAATGTCTGCGTTGCAGTATCTGTTATCAGACCTGTCCCTTCGGAGTTCCCGGTCTTTACATTGCCAGATTCCTTCTCAAAGATGATAAAATTCTTATAACCTTAAATCCCTCACAGATAGCCATTGGGGCTGAATAAAATTAGTGTTACTACCAAAAAATCTTACCGCCCATTGCGTGAAATAGAAGTTGAAAATGAAATAGATGATATTAAATGTAAGGAATGTGTAGACCGACCTTGCCTTGAATCCTGTCCCGTGGATGCCTTGCACGAGATAAAACCAGATAATCAAATCGAAATAGATGAAAAATGTATCGGATGCGTGCTCTGCAGAGAAGCATGCCCCTATGATGCCATAAAGTTAAAAAAAACATTATCAGAACCTATAAGCGAACCGGTACCTACCATAAATCCAAAACTCTGTCTTAACTGTGGAGCATGTGTAGGGGCATGTAAAACCTCTGCCATCCAACTGGTATCATCTGGTGGGGAGGAAGTGCATAGTGAAATAGATGAAAACATCTGCGTAAAGTGTGGTTACTGTGCCCGGGTATGTCCAGCGGAGGCAATAAAATACGGTAAAATACTACCTAGATCCGTGGTGGGTGGAAAATCCGCAGTTATTAATCAGAGTAAATGCATAGGCTGCATGACCTGCACCCGAGTTTGCCCCTCCCAGGTAGCAATTAACGTGGGGAAGATGAACAAACTCCCCTACATCAACCCGTCCTATTGCGCCCGTTGCGAGGAGTGTATGAATGTATGCCTTTCTAATGCTATCAAATATTTACGCCGAGGAAGGGGCTACGAAGTCTACCGTAAGAACAAGATCATGGATATTGTCAGCCAAATCTTGGAGAAGGACAGCGAAACCCTGGCTCGGGAAGCCGCGAAGATCAATTACATCCTCAAAAAAATCGCCCGGGAGGTTATTTACAGCCACCATGAAGATGAATTCCAGGAAGATGTCACCGAACAGGTAAAAGAAGGCCTAAAAACCCTGGTTAACGCTGAAGTGGAAATTAAGGATATTAGTGAGATAATCGAAGCCACCAATTCTCAGCGGAAGATAATGGTTCGTGAAGATGATTGCATCGGCTGCGGGTCCTGTATCAGCCAATGCCCAGTGGAATGTATAGAATTAGAGATGCCTTCACCAGCCCATATCGGTGAAAAATGTGTTTACTGCGGTCAGTGCGTGGAAACTTGTCCCTTAAAGGCCATAAACCTCAAGGAAGAATTATTCCAGGCCAAAACAGGTAAGATAGTATTCATGCGACGCAAGGTTACCGGACCATCCTCGGGCGAGGTGTTTATTAACCCCTTGGCCTGTCAAAGATGCGGGGTTTGTGTTAACAAGTGCCCGGTTGATGCCCTCCGCCAGGGAGATGACCAGGTAATTGTGGATCATGATAATTGCATCTTCTGTGGGGAATGTCAGGCTATCTGCCCCACCCGTGCCGTGGCCCTCCACGAGAATTAATTCTGGAATAACTGGAGAGGATGATTAGTGAGTAAAAAATTCTTCGTTTCTGATTGTGAAGGACCTTTATCCGTCAATGACAACGCCTTTGAACTGGCCGCGCATTTCATACCCCAAGGTGAGCGTTTTTTCCAGATAGTGAGCCGCTACGATGATATATTAGCCTACGAGGTTAAAAGGCCAGGGTATAACGCGGGTGACACTTTAAAACTCATTCTACCTTTTTTGAAGGCATACGGAGCTAACAACCGGAATGTTCAGGAATTTTCGTCCCGAAACGTCTTGATGATCCCTGGTGCCCGGGAAACTCTGCAGATGGTGAACAGCATCATGCCCTCCTTCATCATAAGCACCAGCTACCAACAATACATCCAGGCTCTCTGTGAACTAACCGGGTTTCCCTTTGAGAACTGCTACTGCACCCGGGTGGACTTGGATAAAGGGGCCCTCAAAGAGGATGAAGCAGTGAAGATACGCCAACTCCGCAAGTCAATTGTGGAAAACCCGGAATTTGAGAATTTGGAGAGGATTTTCTGGGATGAAATACCCCAGATGGAAGTGGGTTTCTTCCTGGAGGAGGTGAAACCAGTGGGTGGTGAGGCCAAAAAAGAGGCTTTACTGGACATAATCAGCCACCACCACTTCCAGCCCCCGGAAATGATCTACATGGGGGATAGTATAACTGACGTGGAACCCTTACGATTCGCTCAGGAACACGACGGCTTAGCAGTATCATTCAATGGAAATGAATACGCCCTAGAAGAGGCATCGATATCCATAATAGCTAATAATACATTAATAACATCCATAATAACTGATCTTTTTAATCGGTACAACAGCCAAGTGGTACTAGAATTTGCGGCTTCCTTTTCCCGAAATCCAGAGGCAGCAGTTCAAAAATATAATTTAAATTATGAAATGGTTCTTCGATTGAAAGACACTTACACCCGCTTGGACTTAGTGACCTGTGATAACCTAGAAAGTTTGAAAGAGGAGAGTGGCCAGTTTCGTAAACAGGTTCGGGGAGAAATCATTGGAAGTCTGGGTTAAATATCTCAAAGAGAGGAATATTACCAGATTGATGGTATCTAATCCTAAACTTTTCGTGAAACCTGGGGTAGGGCCCTAACCGCTGCGAATGAAAGAAACTCCGCGGGCTACTTTTATACCACCGTTACCCCATAGATTTTCCGAACACACGCTATAAAAAAAATCTTCACTTGTTTTCATATAATCTACTACCAATAAGCAATTTAAAGAGAAAAAACACGACTTAGCGAATGTTATCATCAAAAAAAATAATAATCTGATTAAAAGATTAAATCAGCAACAAGCTATTCAAACCAAATCAATAAAAGAAAGTAAATAGAAGATCTCTAAATTGAATAGGATGAACATTCTCTAAAAAAAACTTGAATGGTTTTATTATAAAAGAGTGTGAACAAGTTGATCTGCCTAGGAATGGAAGGAACCGCCGAAAAAACTGGAATAGGGATAGTAGACCATGAAGGAAATATTTTATCGTCTACCGGAAAACAATTAATCCCAGAAACGGGGGGCATCCATCCTCGAGAAGCTGCCGAACACCACGCAGCATCCATAATCCCCCTGATAAGTGAAGCCCTGGAAAATGCTCAGCTAGAACTAAAAGAGTTGGATTTAATTGCATTCGCCCGAGGCCCAGGTCTAGGCCCTGCCCTGCGCACCGTGGCCACGGCTGCCCGTAGTTTAGCATTAAAGTTAGACGTCCCCATCCTGGGAGTGAATCACTGCGTGGGGCACGTGGAAATCGGCCGCTTGACCACCGGCTGTGAAGACCCGATCACCCTCTACGTTAGCGGTGGTAATAGTCAAGTAATTGCCTTCGATTCTGGCCGTTACCAGGTCTTTGGTGAAACCCTGGACATCGCTGCCGGGAACATGCTGGACCAGTTCGCCCGGCAGACGGGGCTGGGACACCCGGGTGGGCCTAAGGTAGAAAAATTAGCCCAAAGATCAAAAAAATACATCAAACTCCCCTACACCGTGAAGGGGGTGGACCTGGCCTTCTCTGGCCTTTTAACTGCAGCATTAAAAAAGTATGAAGTCGGCGAATCCATTGAAGACGTGTGTTTCAGTCTCCAGGAAACCGCTTTTTCCATGCTGGTGGAAATCACCGAGCGGGCCATGGCCCACGCGGAAAAAAGAGAAGTACTCCTGGTGGGTGGAGTAGCAGCCAACCAAAGATTAGGAGAAATGCTCAGTATAATGAGCCAGGAACACTATGCCGAGTTTTTCATGCCCCCCATGGAGTACTGTGGAGATAACGGGGCCATGATTGCCTGGCTGGGACAGTTAATGTACAAAAACGGAGTTAGACAATCCATAAAAGACACCACCGTCATCCAGCGCTACCGCACCGACCAGGTGGACGTTCCCTGGAGAGAGGGTGGTGGGAAGACTTTGAAGCTTCCCCCCGAAATATCCGCCAAGGGTGCCGAGGCCAACTTGTACCCCTCCACCTACCTGGAAGAAGAAGTCCTGGTAAAAGAGAGAATACCAAAAAGTTACCGGATAAAAGAATTGGACCATCATTTAAGAACCAGCCGGACCAAACGGGAGGCCAAACTCCTCCGGGAAGCCAAGGTGTGCGGTGTGAAAACTCCCCTGGTCTTTGATATTGATAAGAGTTCAGCCCGTATCACCATGG
>JAUYBK010000070.1 GCA_030693105.1 Methanobacteriaceae archaeon
AGGTTTGGCTAGTTCTATTGTAGCAACGGCCAGTTCCACGTTCCTTTGGGCCTTAGCTAAGAGGTCCTTTTGGGTTTCATCATCCAGACTGGTGGATATACCTCCCGGTGTGGATGAGGTGGGGTGAATAGGTCGTCCCCCGATAGCTTTGACTATATCTAAAGCGTTTTTACGCAGTTCGATAGCTTGTAGAGCCACGTCAGGTGCGTCCTTTATGATCTGGAATACGTTTCTAGTTTTCCTGTCTTTACCAGCTATAAAGTCCGGTGCGGCCAGGAAGTAGAAGTGCAGGGCGTGGGAGTGCATGTAGGAACCCCAGTTCATTATTTCCCTCATCTTGTAAGCGGTAGGGAGAATTTCTTCTGAAGTAAACCCGAAACACTGGTCCACCGCCTTGGCTGCGGCTAAGTGGTGCTGCACGTCACAGATCCCACATATACGTGGCACAATACGTGGCACCTCTTCAATGTTTCTTCCCTGCAGGAATTTTTCAAATCCACGGAATTCCATCACGTGGAGTTTGGTGTCTTGGACATTTCCAGCTTCGTCCAGATCCACGGTGATTTTAGCGTGACCTTCAATCCGGGTCACAGGTTCCATAGTTAGTTTAACCATTATTTACCCTCCTTTTTTACCTTAGCGGGCACGAGTGCCGCAGGAAGTGTGTAAGTGTAGAAGGTACCCACCACATCGTCTAATTGTTCGGCTACTTCTTCAGGGTCAACAGTTTTGTCATGTTCTATTCCAAAGTCAGAACCGATGGCACTGATCATTTTAGCTCCTTGGTCAGAGACCTTTGGAGTTGGGCCGTAACATCCTCTGCACTGGATGCCTATAGTGGGGCATTCAGCTCCACAGAGGGATAGGGTAGCAGGTCCTAAACATACCAGTCCTTGGGGTACCAGACACATTTCTTCTTCTGGTTCTCCTAATTCGAACTGGCGTATGATTTTGTCCATGGCCATACCTTCTGGTGGTTTTTCCCGGGGGCAAACCTCGCAGAGGTTGGTGCTGGCCAGTTCAATTGGTTCACCGGTTAGTAAGTTGACTAATACTTGGGCTACTATGTCTGATTTTGGTGGACAGCCAGGTAAAGCCAGATCTACGTCGATTACTTCGCCCAGTGGTCGTACCCTGCTTTCCAGGTGAGGAATTTCCTCGTTTGGTATAATGCCTTCCGGGTTGATGGTACTGGGTGAGTTTAGGTAGGCTTCTTCTATTAAATCTTCACTGGTATGAAGGTTTCCTAGTCCGGGAATTCCTCCGTAGACTGCACAGGTACCGTAGGCTATTACGATCTTAGCCTTTTTACGTAGCATTTCGGCTAGTTCCCTGTTTTCGTCGTTTCGGATTCCTCCTTCAATGATGATGGCGTCCAGGTCATCTGGAACTTCATCATATTTGACGTCCATGAGCACCGGGGTGAACTCGATGTCTGCCAAGCCCATCACATCTATGATGGCCTCGTGGATGTCGGCAAAGGCCAAGTGACAACCGGAGCAGCCGCTTAGCCACATTGTTGCTATTTTAGCTTTATCTGCCATGTTATGCCTCCACTTCTTCTGCTTCTAATTGGGCTTTTAGTGGGGATGGACCTAGACTCTTGATCCGGTCCACCATCATCTTAACGGTGTCGGCGAATTTTTCACCTTCAGAGGCAGAAATCCAGTCGTGGTAAATCCTATCCCTTCCGATTCCCAGATCATCTGCCAGTTTGTAGATAATTCTCATTCTTCGGTCAAGCTTGTAGTTTCCAGCATCATAGTGGCAATCTCCGTGGTGGCAACCGGCAACAATTACTCCGTCGGCTCCTTCCCGGAGTGCCTTCAGCACAAACTGGGGTTCGATTCTTCCGGAACACATAACCCGGATAACCCTTACGTTTGGAGGATACTGCATCCTTGCGGTCCCAGCGGTGTCAGCTCCACCGTAGGAACACCAGTTACAACAAAACATCACTAATTTCACATCATCCTCAGCCATTGGCTTTCCTCCTTAATTTTCATATATTGTACCATTAATGTACCATATATGGATTAAAGTGTAGTTATTATAAAGGTTACTTATAAAACAAATTCGAAAAATATATATGTATGAATAACAAAAAATGTTTTTTTAATACTAAAATCAAAGGATTAAAATTGACTTTTCAAGCATAATACCTCCAAAAATCCCAGTTTTTTATTAATTAAATGGATATAAGAATTTTAAATGAATTTTAATAGCATCAACTAATTTTGTACATGTTTATAGCATTATAAAGATCATATAAAATTTATTAGTGTATTATGACGTCGTATTCCCTAAAACATGGATCATGGTCCCTCTAAATATCAATCCTTTTATTTATCCTGGTTAAAGTAATTTATTTATGCCAAAATATCCATAACAATGTGTACGATTGGAGTTTAATTAATTTATATATACCACCAATCAAATATGACTTAAAAAAACGACTGAAGGGGTGGTTAAACTGCTACTCGAGATAACCGACTTGGCAGTGGAAGTAAATAATAAGGAAATTCTAAGTGACGTAGATCTATACATAGGCAAGGGAGAGACCCACGTCCTCTTAGGTCCCAACGGAGCCGGTAAAAGTACCCTATTCATGACCCTGCTGGGATTTCCCAAGTACAAATTAACCAGGGGAGAAATAATCTTCAAAGGAGAAGACATCACAAACATGTCCACCACCGAAAGGGTGAAAATGGGATTCGGAGTAAGTTTCCAAAATCCTCCGGCCATTAGAGGCGTTAAATTGGGAGATTTACTAAAATTAGAACACGGCGAACGGGAAGAATCGCAAGAAATCAGCCCCGAATTGATGGAAATAGTTAGAAAACTCAAATTTGATGAAAATTTCCTGGAAAGGGACGTTAACTTGGGTTTCTCCGGAGGAGAAGTCAAAAGGTCCGAAATTTTACAGTTACTAGCTCAAGAACCAGACTTCATAATGTTCGACGAACCCGATTCAGGGGTAGACATCGAGAATGTAGAACTCTTAGCCGAAGAAATCAACATTCTACTGGATAAAGATAAAAAACTTGGACGAAGGAAAAAGTCAGGATTACTGATTACCCACCTGGGCTATATCCTCAATTTTGTAGGCGCAGACACTGCCCACGTCTTGATGGACGGTAGAATAGCCTGTTCCGGTAACCCATCTGAAATCTTAGAAGACATTAGAAAAGAAGGATTCAAGGGGTGCATAGAATGCTGCAGGATGCACTAAAAAAGGCGGAGAAGGCAAAAGAAAAAAAAGCCCTTTATGGAGACGATATCGACTTAGAAGAGTTCATTAAAGAAGAAGCAGGGGATCACGAAAAGGTAACTAAGGCCAATGAAGTTCCCAAAAAAGTTCAGGATACTCTTCTAAAAGTGGGAGTAGATCCCAGGGAACAGGACCGGGCGGGGACCTTCATCCAGGTCGATCAAAGCGGAGTTTGTAGTACTTGTACTTCTGAATCAGTGGAAATAATGGGCATGAACGTGGCCCTGGACAAATATGGATGGTTAAAAGATTACATGTGGAAGGCTGTTGCTCCTGATACTGATAAATATACGGCTCAAACTGCAATCAGAGAAGCAGAACAAGGGGGAAGTGGCGGATACTTTATAAGATCCTTACCTGGTTCCAAAGAGGTATTTCCACTCCAAGCATGTATGTTTATCGGCGACGAGAAGGTCATGCAAACAGCACACAACGTCATCATCGCCGAGGAAAATTCAGAACTACACATAATTACAGGTTGTGCAACTGGAGAAGATGTAAGCTCTGCCCTTCACGTAGGAGTATCCGAGTTCTACCTTAAAAAAGGCTCTAAAATCACCTTCACCATGGTACACAATTGGGCCGAACAGGTGGATGTACGCCCTCGGACAGGGATAATGGTAGGAGATGATTCTACTTACATCAGCAACTACATCCTCACCAGCCCCGTTAAGAGTATCCAATCCTATCCTACTGCCTACTGTACTGGAGAAAACTCAAGAGTAGTATTCCAGTCTATCTTGGGGGGTCAAAAAGATTCTATCTTAGATATGGGATCCAGAGTACTTTTAGAAGGCCATGGTTCCAGTTCTGAAATGATATCTAGAGCAGTTTCAAAAGACCAGTCCCAAATCTATTCTCGTGGACACCTGGCCGGTCGAACTCAGAATGTTAAAGGACATTTAGAATGTCATGGTCTGGTTTTATCGGATGACTCCATGATTTACGCGGTGCCAGAACTGGAAGGTAGTGCTACTGAATTGGAATTATCCCATGAAGCAGCGGTAGGTAAGATATCAGAAGAAGAAGTTCTTTATCTCACTTCCAGGGGCCTTACTGAGGAAGAAGCCGCCAGTATGATTGTCCGTGGGTTTTTAAGTATTGATATCACTGGACTACCACCAGAACTGGCTGCGGAGACCAAACGCATGATGGACATGAGTCTGAAGGGAATGTAGAAAAAAATCATTTCTTTCTTTCTTTTTCTAATATCTTTATTTAAAAATTAATTTTACAAATTTTTATGATGAATATTGCCCATATATTATATGAGATGTTTATGATGTATCTTGCCGGAGAAGCAGTAGTTGGAGATGGAGCTGAAGTATCCCATATAGACCTTCTGATTGGAGACAAAGAAGGAGCAGTAGGTCCGGCCTTTGCCAACGCATTAGCAAATCGGGTAGCTCGGTATGCCCATATATTTACCGTTATAACCCCTAATCTAGGTGGCTAAACCTATTACCATGCTGGTTCCCAAGGTAACCATAAGGGATTTATAAGATGCCACTAAGATATTTGGTTCTGCCCAGAAAGCAGTTGCTATGGCGGTAGTGGGTTGCGTGGAATGGAAAAATCCCTAAGTCTTCAGTCGAAGATATCTGCATATTATGCGGAGTTTTCATTCATCCCGCCGCTCAAGATGTGGATAAATTTACCAATACAACTACTAAGCCACCAAAATAGCCATAAAACGAGCTTTCGGTAGTGAACCTAATATTGAAGAAATAATAGAAAAAAAAAGAGGGACACCCTTTTTACAAGTAAAGTGTCCATTTATTCTTATTTAATAAAAAGGATTTAATTAAAAAGGTAGGTTTATATTTTATTCAGAGATTATAATAAACTCTCCCACCTTCTCTACTTTGCCAAAGGGCACCAGTAGGTTGTCACCCTTCTTTTTAGCGCCTTTAATCTGAACATTTCGGCCTTTATCAACTTTAATTACCACATCAGTAATTTTACCGGTGCGGTCGTTAATTATGAGCTCTTCCAGCTCTCCCAGAATGCGGGCGTTGCTGGTGGCTACCTGGTAACCCTTGATCTCGCTCCACACCTTTTCTTCCCCTTTTATGAGTTTCCTTTCTGGTTCAACCATAACATCACCTGCGGGAGTTCACCCCAAGTTTCTCTAAAGATAATATGTCCTCGGGACTATTAATATTTAAGGCTACTTCTATTTTACCGATGACAAGAAGTTCCTCATCTTGTTCTGTGTTTTTTCCCCTTAATATATTTAATCCAGAGGGAACCAGATTTTCCCAGACCATACTGGGCTGAAGACCGTGTTTATGGAAAATTTCCACCGGCACCATCACTGAAAGGGCAGGTTTGTGGCACTTCTGATAATAATTTAGGACCTGATCAATAATCTCACCAGTCAGCAGGGGCAAGTCTGCGGTGATGGTGAGGATAATTTGGTCCTTTAGATCATCTTGGGAGAGTATGAAGGCCATGTCTTCCACGTAGCCATGACCTGGAGTTTTGATAATACTTATTTTAGCATTTTTCACCCATTTAGTAGTTTGAGGCGTGTGGGGGCTAGTGGCAACCACTATTTCATCTATTTTAGAGGATTTGTGGATTGCTGTTAGCACGTGCTGGATAAGAGGTTTGCCCCTTACCTCTACAAGGGGTTTTTCCTGGTTTTTTTTCATGCGGGTTCCTTTTCCACCGGCCATTACGAGAGCTAGTACCATAGGGGCTCCTTGAATTTTAAGATAATCTTAGATACCTATCTGAAATTATTACATCATAAAAATTGGGTCTAGATGATGGTTATATTCTTCCCCCAGAAACGAACTCTTAAAAAAATAACAAAAAAGGAAGAATTAGAGATAATTTTACTTCTGTTGCAACTTCCGCCTTGGTCCCAGAATACAGGGCCCACCCTGCCTACCACCTAGTGGTATGTGAGGTGTTCCAATAGAGTTCATACACCGAGCCATAACTGCAGAACCCAGTGCTAAAGCATCAGATACAAAAAGAACATCCTTGAAATATGGTTTTACATATTCCAAGATAAATTCAGGTTTGCGGCCAGTGATACCGGCACGTCCAGTAACTCCCAGGGCAGAACCTTCCACTATTACTCCCTCACCAGCAGCTTCTTCAATCAACCTTTTAACTTGCAGGGCACTGACATGATCCAGAGTGGCAAACAAGGTGTGTATACCAGCTTCGTCATATATCTGATGACCTATCTCGGTGAGTGAGGAGAGTTCATCCCCATCAACCCCCACGTCACAACCAATAAGCGTGGTACCTGCACTGTAGGCGGCCTCAGGATCCACGGGAACTGTACCGAAATTGGCCCGGTCTTCCGGAACTTTTCGAATGTCGACGTGCTGGTGTACTTTATTTGCATATTCTAAAGCCGCTTTCCAGTCTGCTTTTTTCAGTATATCCCGGGTGTATAAATCAAGGGCTGCTCCACCCCTTTTATCAACCTTTTCAGTTCCCCGGATGATGGCGTCAGAAACAGCCCCCGCCAGTCCACAAAAGTTTCCAATGGTACGGGCGTAAGGCTCATCATTATTGACAATACGGCCGGCCAGAGTAGTACCAAAGTCCATAGATACACAAGGGTTTCTGTAATCAATATTAGTCCACTTAGCACCTGTTTTTATACCAGCAGTTACCAGTTCTCCTTCCATCTCATTGGCAACCACTGCACGCCCGGTGGGAGGGACCACACTAACCACTGCGCCGTCGAACATGACTTTATCCAGTAGAGTGAATTCCTGAAGCCGTTTAGGTAAGGTATTAAGTGATATCGCCGGAGACATCTTGCGGGGAGGTATGCCTGCTTCCAGGCAGCCATTGGCCAAGGCTATGATCAAGTCACTTACCTCTTCGGGGGAAGCAAATCCCGCAGTTACTCCCGTAGATCGGACCACAAAATCTAAATCCTTTTCCATGTCAATTTTTGAGCGTTTAATTGATTCTAAGATGGTTTCCCTGACCATCTCTGATACGGATTCTTTGGTGAGCTCCACGTGCCACACTGTTTCCCCAAAAACCTTTTCATTCTTTTTAGGGGGTCTTATATCTCGGGTCATCTTCACCGTCTTATCCAAAAGGTAAGTGCGGCTGGTGTTAAGGTTAGTGGCGGTCAGGATGCACTTGGTGGTGGTGTTTCCCAGCTCCACCGAAGCTACAATGTAATAAACATCGGGACGTAGAGAAATACCGTAACCCTGCCCCACGGCTTTTTTAGTAAATGGGGCCATTTTGGCGTCTTCAATGGTGATGTACTTGCTTTTTGCCATGACGGGTTTCGGACCCAGACCCAGAATTTTCTTTAAAAATGACAGAACAATCCCCTCCTTAATTAAAGTCTCCAATTTAGGTTTTGCCTAAAATAGTTATAAATCTTGTGAAATTAAATTAAGAAAAAAAATATGAAAAATAAAAATTGAAAAAAATCTTTAACTGGTCCGTACCAGGAGTATGGTACAGGGAGCGGAGTGGACCACTTTCTCAGACACACTGCCCAGTAATTTTTTGTCCACAATGTTTTTTCCGGTCCCTAAAACTATTAAGTCTACACCCTTTTTTTCAGCAGTTTTTACTATTTCATCGGCTGGATCGCCCTCTAAAAGCATCTTTTTAAAATTTATCATGTAGTGAGTTGGAGATTGGAACTCTTGTTCCATGCTGGCCAGTATTTCCGCGCCTTTAGTTCGGAGCTCCTTAGCCATCATTTCTTTTATTTTTTTTGGTGTTAAAAATGGCACTGAAGTTTCCACTACATATATACCGATTACTTCGGTTGGTCTTTCCTGAATGAGATCAAAGGTGTGTTCCAGAATCGGATCCAAATATTCGCCCATAGTTGCGACTAATATTTTTTCATACATTATTATCAATTCCTAAGCAAGTATGAATATTCTAAATATTGCATAAACCAGGTAGGTTATTAATAATATTAAGCCACCCACCCTATTTAATTTCATGTTGCCGGTCTTGATGAGCACCATGAGCAGTACGGTAACAATAATCATTACCGGTGCATCGAAGGTTAAAGAAAGCCTTTCCACTGGAAAGCCTAATAGGAGCGCGGGAATTCCAATACCAATGAGAATATTGAAGGTGTTACTTCCCAGCACGGTTCCAATGGAAAGATCATGTAATCCTTTCATTGCGGAGGATAAGGTAACCACCAGTTCCGGAATGCTGGTACCAATGGCCAGAGTAAAAAGCCCCATGATCATCTCGGGTATCCCGGCTAGGCGGGCCAGTTCCACTCCACTGTAGACCAATAGTCTACAACCAACTATGAGGCCCAATAACCCTAAAACTGTCAATCCAACGGTTTTTTTGTTAATAGCACCTTTTTTTTGTTTAAGGGAGTTCTCAAGATTTTTATCGGTTTTAGTATTATCTTTACTATATTTCCTTTGGGCTTTTATTAAAAGCCATAAATAAACACAATAGGCTGCAATCATAATCAGAGCTGCAATCCAGTTTATATAACCAAACATCATGAAAAATATGAGAATTAACCCCGTACTTAAAGTCATGAGCCAGTTCCGGGTCAATCCCTCTTTATTAGTACCAATTACGCCAGCCACCGTAGCAGAAATACCTAGTATACCCGCAATGTTCCAGATGTTAGAACCAATAACGGTGCCTACACCGATTTCTGTACTACCAGACAAAGACGCTATCAAAGCTGAACCAAACTCAGGGAGGGATGTTCCAATAGCAGAAGCAGTTACCCCCAGAATTATCTGCGATATTCCTAGAACCCCACCAATTTCCACTAAATGATCCACAAATAGGTTGGCAGATTTAATCACTATGAGCAGTGAGAAAACTAATGCCCCTATAAGAATGATTAATTCAAACAAATTATCACCGGAAGTATGTTTCCTTTTAACCCTTATATAGTTTTTCCATTATCATAATTTTAGAGGAATGAACTCTTTTAATTGACCAAAACATAAATATTTATCCCCTATTTTAATAATTTTCAAAATTAGCAACATTTTATGGAAAAAATGACCAATATAACTAATTTATTTTAAAATTAAGTATAAAAAAAGAAAAAAAATGGATTTCTAAGGCCAGTGGCCTTAGAGTAGTTTGAACATGGGGTGTTCTTCGACTGGTTCAGTTCCTATGTCCTTAGCTGCTTCTGCTATGAATATGTCAGCCATTGCACAGGCAGGGAAGGCCATTCGAGCGCTTTCGATCGGACCGAATAGTACGAAGTCACCACCCACTGTTTGCTGGATCAGATTGGAACCAATGTCACAAACCGGCCATGCTTCGGGGTGTTCTTTTTTGTATCCTCGGAGCCAGTCCCATGCGGAAGGCACGTTGTGGATACCACTACCTACCGGGTATCCCCATTTGCTTTTAACAGCAAAGGAAGTACGACAGGCAGGTCCGGCACCTTGACCTAAAGGAGTGATAGCTACGTCCATGAATGGTTTGGTAATTCCACATTCTTCAGACATTGCTAAAAGTCCTTTGTCCAGTACACTTCCACCGCTTTCCCAGATGTTTATTTTACCTTCTACACCCGGTTCCATGGGGTTAAACCCTAAAACAATAGATGAAGAAATATCGGTTTCTGCAACAGCTCCCAGTTCTTCAGCTTCGGATGCCATGTTTATAGAGTTGTATATGGCTCTTTCAGCTATTCCAGCTTCATCAGCGTACCTTGCACCGGCAACCTTAGCTTCTGCCGAGGTTGAATCAATCATGAATGGTGCATCGGATACTTCGCCCACGAATTCCAGGTATTTAACTATTGCTTCGGGTGTTTGACCGAAGGTCTGGACGATACATGGGTTTCCAGTGACGTCCTGCATTTCTTCCATATCTTTTATCAGGGTTTCTGCTTTATCTTTGTCGAAAATTCCTGCTTTATCATCTTCTATAATTTTGTGTCCACCATAAAAGATGGTTCCTGCTAAAACGGTTGGGTATTCACCTGGCTGTCCTCCTACTTGGACTCCAGCCACATCTATAACCACTTGTTCCTTGTCAAACCTAAACATTTGTAAACCTCCTAGACTCCTCCAAAGGTGGAGAGGATTGCTCCTACTTTGACCACATTGAATGCCACGAACAGGATTATTAGTCCTATTATTATTCCGTACAAAATACCAATATCCCTACCTACTTGCTGACCTAATCTCTGGTTCATTTCACCCCAGGTGAATCCAACCTTTTCGTCCATCTCGTCTAACCTTTCGTTAGCTTTGTTGAACTCGTCTGCAGGGACAATAATACGAGGTACAACGGTTTTTTCTTCGTCGGCCATAATTTAAGCCCCCCTCATTAATACCCATATAACAGGAAGACCTACCAGAAGTGCTGCCAAGATGAAGCCCAGTGCCATACCATATATCCTGGTGGCGATGAGCCCAGCGAACAGCCTTTGGTCTCTTCCAATCAAACCGGCTCGGTATTTTACATCTGCTGCTGTTTTTCTTATGCCTCGAATATTAGGTTTATTTGATATTAACATCTAAAAAACCCCCTTATTTCAAGAGCAGTCTGGTTCCGAAAGTCAGGATGAAGATCATTCCGATCATGATTCCCTGAACTTTTCCGGAGTACATACCTGCATTCATCCTTTGTAAACCACCGGCTGCTTTCACCTGGGTTTGGATGTTACGCATTCTGGCTTCGATTAGAGCGGTTTCAGGAGCGACAGGAGGTATTGCTTCACCTTCTTCTTCTTCGCCACCACCTTCTTCCACCTCAATAATCATTGCTTCTTCTTCGAAAGCCCCTGGATCTTTTTCGATGCATTCTTTGACTTTAGACTGAATGGTTGCAGCGTCCTCTACGTCAATTATGCTCACAATTTCCATTTGCTGTTGGAATCTTTCAATTCCTTCGTCTGGGATGTTTTCGATGAATGGAATAGCTCCAGTTGCATCAACTATTTTCCTTTTCTCGGGGTCTACACCATTGGCGTGTAGAGCCTCGATACTCTGGCCAGTAATGTGTCCCTGTACTTCTGATCCAGTAAGGATCAAAAACCTGATGTTGGGGTTTGAGATGAGGTTTGCGAGCATCTTCTCAATACCCAGATTCTCAGTTTTGCAGGGTCCGGCAATTGCGGCTCCAGCATCTACAGGAATATCTTCAATGTGAGAACCCAGAGTAGTGGCTGCAACAGGGCTTTCTGGGTCACCTACTACGTAATCTCCGTTGATTACAGGCCATCCTTCTGCTGGTGATTTCTTTTCAGCCAACTTTAACACCTCCTATAATAATAGGGCGAGCAGAAATACCAAGCCTAATAAAAATCCATAAACCATGTTGGTAAAAGTACCAGCTTGCATGTAAACTCCTTCCCTTCCCGGGTAAGAGTCTTTACCTACAGTGGTTGGATCTAGGGCTGTGTAAAAGTCTTCTACTGCAACCTCTAATTCATTTAGTTGTTCGTTAACTCCGTCCAGGGATACTATGACGACGTCTCTGCCTAAAGCCGCGCCCAGCATACCAGTGGAAGGATCTATGGTTAGGTTCATCTCAGGAACTACTTTGACTAATGGTAACATTTCCATCTTGATTCCTCCTTAGTGTTCCTCCTCTTTAGGCCACATCCCACCCCATTCCATGGAGGCTGCTTCTTCTTTTGAGGCTTCTAAGAAGGCTCTAATGGATATGAACCAGGCGATGGCACCGATGATGGTAATTACCCACCATGAGTTGTTGAATCCCATTGCTAAGAGTCCCACTATGGTCATGGATATGAAACCTGTGGATGCTGCCAGTTTGAGAGTTCTGACCCGATTTTCTTGGGGTCCTAAACAGGCGTTGAATGGGTGTTGGATAGCCATGGTACACATTATGAAGAGCAGTGCTATGAATCCAGTGGATACCACTGATTTCAAGATAGCGGGCATGGCTAAGCTTCCAGCAATGGCTGCTGAAAATCCTAGGACCGCTATTGAAGCAGCTCCGGCCAGTTCCATTGTACCGGTAACCAGGACAGGAATCTTCATTCCTACAATCTTTTTACCTACCAGGGCCACTATTCCACCTAATATAACAGCCAGAACTATTCCCATTAAAGGTGCTAATAGAACGTAGGCTGGGCCTATCATTACACCACCGGCCAGACCAGCCAAGACACCTATGATGGCTATGGCCAGTGACATGTAACCAATGGAAGGTACACCAGTACCTAAACCGTAACTGGCTACTCGGGCTATGGCGTCTGCGCCCCAAATTATTCCACAAACAGCTCCTAATGCAGCTAAGAGTGGTCCTAATATAGGGTTAAATGGTGTGGCGTAAATACCTATAATTCCGCCTATTACTCCCAATGCTAAAATCTTTTTAGGGTCGACTGCGGATACACCGCCTCCACCTGCTGCTACTGACATTAGAAGACACCTCCTTCAAGTAGTAATACTCCGATTAATCCAGTCACCAGGGATACTACCAGACATGCTAAAGCTCCCTTGGGAATCCTTTTGAATTTAGGGTCGTGGAAACCTTCGATAGTTCCTCCTATGTTGTAGGATGCTACCACCGCGTTGATAAAGAACAAGCCTAGGGCAAATATTCCGGCAACCATGGCGGCAACTATGGAAGTTTGTCCAGCCACCAGTGGAGCGTAAGCAGGTAAGGTGACCAGTGATTCGTAGACCGCCCAGTAGGCCAGTCCACCACCAATTCCACCTAAAAGTCCACCTATTACTCCACTTACGTAACATACGGTGGGTATACCGTGTCCTTCCGTACCGGGGGTTACGTATTTGTCTTGATTATATCCAGTTATGGGGTCGGTATTCACTTTTGCTGATGCAGGTACAATTCCTACACCCCATACGTATACCCAGTTACCTACCAGCATGGTTACGGCCATCATTAAAGCTGCACCAACAGCTCCTGCGGCTAAGATTAACCATAGTGGAGATCCGGTCATGGCTGCGGCTGTGATAAGTCCGGTCATACCGCTTCCTGCAGCGAGCATGGCGGTACCGGTTCCAACACCTGTTGCTGTGGCTATAGCTGCTGGAGCACCACCCACTGGTATGAAGTGTACACCTCCACCAATGAGGATACCCGCGGCTGTTACAGCCCCGATCATTATTAATGGGTCCATTATAAAACCTCCTTACTCATTGTATGGTCCATATTTGTTTCTGGCAAATACTTCGACTCGGTTGTTGATGTAGATCAATAGTAAGATTATCACTGCAGTGACCAGCACACCTCCCGCAGCTCCGAAGACGATTGTTGCCCAGAAGCTAAGGAATACTATTAATCCAAAACAGAATCCTGTAACTGGTCCACCAAACTTGGCACAGAAGTAAACAACATCTATTGAGTTCCGGGCACCAAGTTCGGCGTTTCTTGTTATGTCACCGTGAATTGCAACTGGAATACCTCCACCGAAGGGGTAAGTCTGGTATTCTCTTTCAGCACCGTAGTGAACGTCACCAGTGGATGAGCCTATGGCACCGATGGTTATACCCCACAGAACTGCCAGCAAAGGCAGAGCGAATGGGTGATTAAAGCCAGTTATGGGTAATGTCATCAGGTATGATAATCCTACTATACAGAACGTTGCGATAAATCCGTGGCCAGCTATTGGTCCTAAGTGTTGGGTAACCACATCCAGGAATACCGGTTGGTTAAATTGTGCTTGACTTACGATCCGTCCCAAGTGGGAAGTAGTGGCGAAAGCCGCGTGGACTAGAGCTGCTATGGCGGCACCTGAAGCAATTGACAGTATAACAGGTAAATTTAATGCTCCAATGAAAACGAATGCGAGTGAACCTGCTATTCCTGCAAGTGTACCCATTTGTACGGGTTCACCAGAAATAGCCTTGTTGAACATTCTGTGAAGGTTGCCCATCTGGGGTGCTAGTTGTACCTGGGAGTTGGGGTTACTCATAGATCCAACATCAGATTCCAGGTCCTCTGCGGCACCAGCAATGGTAGCAGCAGCGCCAATAAGAGCAACAACACCTAATCCTGCTATCATAGGGTCCATATAATTTCCTCCTTTTTTTTAAATAAATAAAAAAAAATAGGTGTTTGGTAACACCTATTTAGCTGGGCTAATTAGAGCTCTTTCACCGTCTGGTTGGAATTCTCTTAGAGCACCTTTGGCGAATTCAGCCCGCACTTCGGCGAAGTCGAAGGTTAGGTTTTTGTCAGCAAAGGCAATCTTGACCAGTGGGTTTAGGGCGAAGGCGTCTCCACGGGCAGAGTGAGCTGCCTGGGAAATACCAGCGTATTCACCTTGGTGACCCACGTTCATGGCGTAGTTGGGGTAGTTAGCTCCTCGCAGTTCAGTTGGTAATCCTTCGTCGTTCCTGATGGAGAACACGTTGGATGCACCACATTGGTCCTGCAAGTCGTAACCGTAGAATCCAAGCCTGGAGTGCTGTTCTTTGTGCAGGTACATGGATAAGTACCATCCACTTAGACCAGTTTGTGCGTTTCCGGTAGCGTATGCAGTTGAACATCCGGCTGCGGCTGCAACAATGGATGCCCTCTGTGATCCGCCGAAAATGGTATCCAGTAATGCTGGGTATTCTTCGAACTGTTCGAGAGAGTAGAAGGTAACTTCAGAAGCAACATCCAGGACGGTGTCCATGGTGTTTGGTGCTCCGGTCTTACCGAATTTGTCTTCTACATACTCCATACCGTAGTAACAGAAGTCGTCGAGGATGTTGTCAGTGTAGGCAGCGGTTGCGTATTGGGTAAATCCAACACCACCAGACATGTAGGAACCGAGCCAGATCTGGTCGTAGAGCATTGCTCCAGCGGCCACAACTTCTAAGGTTTGTCTAACTGGGTCGTCTGGGTATTTCCTTGGAGTCTGAACGATGTCAGCTAAGAATCCGAAAGCAATACCACCAGGTTCGTTTTCACCACGAGCACGTCGAACAGGCAGGTAGGTACCCATGTGGATAACTTCTGCGTGCTTAGCTGCGTAAGCGAAGTCACCAGTAGCGGCTTCCCCGGCAGCTTGTTTGTAGGCAGAGATCATAGACATACCGATTTGCATAGCGGACCATCGTGAGGTGGTTCCACCGTCACAGGTACGGGATACAATGGTTGGTATGCGGACTATCTGCCACATGCTGTCCCCAACTTCAGCTTTTAAAGCTTTAGCTTGGTCTTCTGGGAACTCTTTGTTGATGTCCAGGACGTAAGCAGAGTCGATTTCGTCTGCGATTTCATCGTTACCAGTGAAGATTTTCACGTAACTGTCGGCCACCAGCAGAGGGTGGGTTTCCACCATGTGCTCTTGGACTACCGCAGCACCAGGCATAGCGTGGTTTACGGTTTCTAAGTAGTGAGTGATGGTTTCAGGAGTAACTTCTTTACCTAACCTTTTTTCAATCACATTGTGGGCAGTATTTAGTCCCACAATAACGGTCCTTCGGATGTCGTCCCAGAACTGCTGCATGGCAGCGTTGTTGACGAAGTGAAGGTCGTCACCTTCGACAAAAGTGTCGGTAGTTGAAACTTGGTAAGGCATGAGGGCCCTCTGACCTAGTGGAGTACCCACGTCAGGGTCGTATTGAGGAATTCCCCGTTTTTTGGCTACTTCTTTACCAGCTGCGACAAACTCGGATTTCCTTTCGGATTGTTTCCATCCGCCATATTTAAAGTAGGCAGCGGTTTTGTCGGTTGGTTCTCCTTCAAAAGCTTTCTTTAAAGCTTTTATGAATAATTTTTCAGCCATTTTTTTCACCTCTTATTCGGGCATGAACCCGCCCTGAGATCGGGATACGTGTATTCTCTGCAGTACTTCTACTGCGTCAGCATCGTCCCGGTACGCTTCACCATCTTTACGGTAAATGGTGGTCTTATCTTTAAGGGTGGCTTCGTCCAGTGGTTCTCCCATTACGATTGGTTCATCCAATTCATCACCAATCTGGTTTTTGACAGCTTCCACTTTACCGGTGGACTTGTTCATGACAAGCCTTCGAAGCATGTCGAACATCATACCGTCTTCATCTAACCTGAGGGAGTGACCGTGTACAGTCTTACCCCTGATTCCAGTACGGCCAGGGTCAAACCATTCGGTTTCTAAAAGTTCCTTGGAGTATTTTTCCAGGTCCCTTTCTCTGGTTTCCAGAATCTGTCGTCCAGAGAGAGTACCGGCGTCGGCTCCACGGAACCTGCACAGGTATGATCTGGACCTCACGAATGGGTGGGCTGGAGCAAAGTACATCGAGTCGGTAAATTGTATATATCGGACTCGGTCACCAGCTTTTGCACCGTCTAGTGGCGCCACCATTTCTCGAATGGCGTCGTCTGGTTCATCCATCTCTTCTAGAGGTGGGTGTACACTGGGGTATTCCTCACCGGGGGCCCGGTGTCCCAGAATGTTCACTACATCCTCGTCGGAGATTTCCCTGAGCTTTTCTAATTCGTAGTCAGGGTTACTAAAATTTCTTCGGTTTTGAGCAACCTTAGTTGTTCCAGGATAATATTGTGCCATATTCATGCACCTCCTAATGCTAATCTCACCTTTCTAATGATCTCATCCAATTTTTCTTGGGGACAAGTTTCTCCTCTAATAACTCCACTTATTATATCCACGATTTCACCTTTGGTATTGGGTTCTTCGGGCATAACAGCCTTAGTTTTAACACCAATTTTTGCAAAATCTTCAAAGTCCACGGGATATTCACAGATAATTACACAGGGCCTATCAACATGCCTGAGAATCAGGCGGGCCTTGTATGTTATATGGTGTTTTACCCCTCCCAGGTGCACAACTACCACTTTAAACCTTTTGATCTGTTCTTCCTCTTTGGCCGTAAGACCAAAAAGGCTTCCAGCACCGGCTGTGGGTGCATCCTGAGGCACTCCTGCTCCTGCGTTAAGTACCAGCGTACTGGTGAGAATGTCAGCTTCCCGCAGGGCAAATGTAATTTCACAAACTGGCTTAGTAATGTGTCTCCTCCCGGGAGACATGGCTATAGCCAAAACTTCGTTTCCACACTCGGCAAAAGTTCCTCGCTGCGCTATACCGCCTCCTTCACCCATTCCCATGGTTTCTCTGCAATCAACGACGTGGGTGCATTTGCCAATCATGTTTACTTGTCCTTTTTGATTATTTTAGCTCTTTCGCTTAGTTGTGCGTTTTGATCAGTTAAACCGACCATTTCATTAGGTATGTCCTTGAGTTCGTCCCCGTATTTTATTCCATCGGAGACGGTTTTTTGTTTCCTTATAAAGGTTCCAACGTGTACGTTGAAGCCGTGTGGAAGGTTCTCCTTGCAAATCTCTTTAACTTCTTCTATGGTCTCTTCTTCCTCAATTTCTAAAAGAACTCGGCCTGTTTTAACTTGCAGGTCTACCTTTTCACCTTTAACCATAATAGTTCGGCGATCAGAGTGTCCTTGTTCAGTGGGAGGAAGTCTAGGTCCATGTACAACCATCCGTTTAACACCGTCCAGGTCTTCGAGGTCGTTTAACAACTTCTCAGTGGTATCGGCGCCTAATAATCTGTGTGGAAATATTTCGATGTCCATTTATTTATTTACCCCCAAATTTGGATTTTTTCTTTAGACTTGGTTTTTAATCTCCGCTGCAGCTTCGTTCACGTATTTCAGTGGTTCTCGGAATTCATCTACTTGACTAAACACTTCTTTGATTAATCCGGAGGTTGCTTCAGGTGAGAACATCTGGGTACCGGCATCTAATGCCATGGCTGCTGCCACACATGGGATGGCGAAACCTTTACTGTGTCGAGTCACGATGTGGTTACCGTTGAATATACCAGGACCTCCACCACCGTAGATAGAGTGGCTGAAGAAAGAGAATCCTACAGCTACACCTTCGGCTCTCCCGAAGTCTACGCTTGGTAATCCCGTTTCGAATTCAAGAATGTCGTTGTAGTATAGAATGGTTGAGGACACACCTTGGGCAGCACGGGCAGCACCTTGGTTGACCATGGTTGCGGCTATTAATCCTGCAGCGGCGTATGCATTCCATTTGGCCAGGTCGTCGGTTCCGTATAGACTGAATCCGTTCAGGTCTTTTTCTACACCAATGACTCCGTCGGCTTTAGCTTTGTCCACCATGTCGTTGATAACGGATCCCACAGTTCCTTGGGCACCATTGTCCTTAACCAGGTTGAACACCATGTTGTCAGCGTTCATACCTTGGTAAGCTAGACCTAAGAGGTGCATTCTTTCAAATGCTCCTACTGCATCACCCATTTCAAACATAGCTGATTGTTCCAGGATACTGGATAGAGCTGATGTTTGCATGGTGTTTTTCAGAGTTGCGGCTACCACGTGGTTTACCATGATGTTACGCAGAGCATATCCAGGTCCTTCCAGTTTTTGTGGTAGGTCCAGCATAGTTGCTATGTTTCCACCGAGGTATTCCACAGATTGTGGGTATCGTCCTAGAACGGCTGCTTTTACCATGTTGGCGTCGTACATGTTCACGTCACATACGTCGATTATGGCTTGTATAAATGCAGTTGCAGTTACCAGTGGCGCGGCTGAATATTCAGCTGCTGCTTCAAACCTTGCGTCTGGAATTTGGACTAAAACCCTCTTTCCACCAGCTAAGAGTTCTACAGTGGTGTTGTCACCTTCTTCAACCTGTATCATTTCTTTAGCTTTTGCTGCGATAGCATCTGCATTTGCAACAATGTCCAGGTCTAATTCTCGGCCCAGTATCTTACACGCAGGTCCACCGACTTTTGCAGTCTTTAAAGAGTTCTCTGTACCTTCCAGGTTCACAGCTACAGTCCTTTTAACACCTTGAACAATACTTTTGATTGCGGGGTTTCTTAAAGGACTGAGGGCTTCGATTGGTACCTGTTCTTCAACAAGGTTGCCTCTGTCGTCGTACAAGTCGACCTTATCTTCAAACTTTGCCATTATTTCCCTCCTACATATTACTTGTATACCAATTCTTCGCACCAAATCGAAAAAACGCAGAAAAAATCTGCTTTTTCAGGACATATGCCCTCTTTAGTACTTTTTGATATACGACCTTCAATCTCTCAGAGATATATTATTAAAGTTTCTTTTTGATCCAAGTAGAAAGATTTATATGTAGACACAATCCAGGGTTTCACCCCGTAGTTAACCAAGCGATCTTTATAAAAAACCACCAAAAAATCACTTATTTTATATATATATGGACATAGTAGATAGCACGCAAATAATTGCAGACGTAGGTGGAATACCCGGTAAAAACTGTCGGGGCTTCTGTAAATACTGTTATTTTAGAAAAGTGACAGGTGAAGATCCTTTGGGGTGCAGAAATTGCTTGCCCGGCAGAGTGGGTTGTGAAAGTTGTACCAATGGGATCCGGGAAAATAAAAACGAATTTTTACCCCCCTTTCTGGTTTTAGGATCATTGCAAAACTCGTTGATGATGGGTAACTATCATGATAACGATTTAAAGATCAACATCAGTGGTGGTGGAGATTTAAGCTGCTACCCCCACCTTTTAGACCTCACTTCTGCCATTTCACAGTGGAATATTCCTATCCATCTGGGTTACACCAGTGGAAAAGGTATTGATGACCCCCAAATGGCCCGAGACCTCTTATCCCACGGAGTTGAAGAAGTAACTTTCACTGTGTTTTCAACCAATTCTAACCTCCGGAAGAAATGGATGAGCGACCCTACCCCTCAAGAATCTCTAGAGGCCTTAAAAATTTTCTGCGAAGGATCCCAAGTCCACGCTGCAGCAGTTCTAGTGCCGGGAGTTAACGATGGGGAAGAATTACGGAAGACTTGTCAGGACCTGGAAGAATGGGGTGCCCGTGCATTGATACTGATGCGGTTCGCCAACTATCGTGACCAGGGACTTATACTTGGCAATGAACCCCTTATAGACGGATTAGAACCCCACCACGTCCCGGAATTTGATCAACTGGTGCGGGAGATAGATAAGGACTTTAATCTGCGGGTTACCGGGACTCCCGTTTGTGATCCTGAAAATGACTCACCCTTTGCACTGGTTTTAGAAAAAAATCATAAGTATCTGAATATATTATCAGAAGTAGTTTCTGAGGCCACTGTAGTTTCTGGTCGGATATCTGCTCCCTACCTAGAACGGGTATTCGAACTTATTGGGGCATCGAACCTGGTAAACGTGGTTCCAGTAGAACAGGATATAAGCTGTCTCATTACGGAATACGATTTGGAAAACCTGGACCTTAAAGATCTAAAAGAAACTGTTTTAATACCTGGCCGGGCCTTTGTACACTATAAAAGGGCTGAAGAGATTCTAACCCGCGATGGGGTAGATAGAATAGTGGCCCGTGGCCCAGAAAAGCTCACCGTTGATGGTGAGATGAGTGGTACCCTGAGCCGAGAAGACGTTTTGAAAAAGGAGTTAATAGGCTTTGAAGATCTGATTGAAGCCATAAATTTCTTTGGAGTCAGGAAGAAATAATAAAATTCTAATGCGTTACGGAGTTTAATCTGCCCCACACATTTCGGAACCACACTCGGGACATTTAGATGTCCGGCAGGGAACTCCCATTGTTTTTTCTGTTTCATAACCACATGCCACACATTTACATACGCGAGGTGGTCCGGCTCCTATCCCCCCACCCCCATAAGACTTTCTTCGGCCCAAACCAGGTTGTCCTATGGTTTTAGATATCTTTTCTTCTTCCTCGTAAAGTTTTATATCTTCAGAACCACAGTCCGGGCATTCTTTATACTCTTTGTCGGGTTTTTGCCATTCAAATCCACATTTTCCACATTTGTATTTTTTATTATCCATAATATAATCTCCTCCAATGATTTTTATTATTTTACCCTCAATAAGGGATTCCGCCACTTTTTCCCGGGCAGATCTAAGTATCCGGTTAAAGGTAGGCTGGGAAGTGTCCATGATCTCGGCAGCATTTTTCTGCTGGATCTTATGGTAATCTTTGAGTCTTAAAGCTTCAAACTCTTCTAAAGTGATCTCTATTGGTTCTAGTTTTTCATGGTCTACCCCGCCTTCCGGTCGGAAGCACCGGATTTTTGGCTCTCCCAAAACTCTTCTGGATCTTCTGGGCCTAGGCATGTTATGAATATATATTCAAAACTAATATATAAAACTTCCCATTATTTGAAATGACAGAGAAAATAATACTAAAAAAATCCATTATAAAATAAATCATTGGAAATTAATTATCATTTTTAAGATTTAAGAGAGTTATTTCACACCGGGATCCCCACCTCATTGGCGGCCCCCAAGTACCAGTGCCCGGGGAAACGTGGAGGGAAGAACTACCCAACTGGTAGAATCCCCCCAGATAGGGGAATCTTAAGCGGACCAGGAGGTTGAAGGGAAAGAACTGGCCGTCGTGGGTGTGGCCCGAAAGCTGCAAATCAACACCGGCATCTTTTGCCACCACAAAATCATCGGGTAAATGATATAATAATACCGTTGGCTTATCACTATCAATTTTCAGAGATTCCAGAGTCTTTTTAAGATGCCCACTTCTATAGGAATAGTCCACTCCCACGATCTGGAGTCCGGCCCATTGGACTACTTTGTTCCGGAGTAGCTGAATTTTAGTGAGAGAAATAGCATTAAAAACCTCATTTAAGCCCTGAAAATAGTCGTGATTACCAGGTGTAAAAAATACGGGGGATTCAAATTTATTTAAAGCCGTTATAATGTTTTCATTTATTCTTGAACTGCCATCAAATAAATCTCCAGTTATGAATAGTACGTCTGGATTTAACTGGTTGCATTTAGAAACCACGTTCTCCAAGTAGGATGAATTACGTATAGGGCCCAGGTGAACATCACTCAACTGCACCACCCGAATTTCTTTATTTAAACCAGGTATAATAACATCAGATTCTTTTACATTTATTTTAAATGCATTGAAAATGGAATAACCACTTACCAGAATAGTGATGGTAACAATAATCGCTCCGGCCACCATGCTTGGAATTTTAAAGAACACCGACAGTAGCTGGTATATTATTATACCCCAGAGTAGGAAGAAAGCCACCCCTACCCACGATGAAGCCAGGGTGTAAAAGAAGCCACTAAATCTGTTGGATAGACTAAGTTCTAAGATGGCTGCAACAGGGTATAATATGGACATCGAAACTACCAACAGGTAAAAATCTCCATTTTGGGGAAGAACAAATAAGTTTCCCAGCACGTGGAATATATAGTAATTAAGGGCCAGAAGCCCCAAAAAGAACACTGAAACAAAGCCAATAAGTTGTAAAAACCTTTTCATAAGGAGTTCCTCAATGGAGGGTATACTAAAAAATTTCTGACTCCTTTAAAATACTTTTATCATCATTTGGCCTCAGAAACGGCTTTATCAGAATTTTCTTGCCCTAAAGGTTCCACTATGGATGTTTCAGACAGTAATTTGACCAAAATGTAGTTGTACATTAAAGAACGCTTTATATCAGCAATATCAGCTAAAATGTAATCCTGCACCACTACATTGGCTATTTCCTCATGGTACAGATCATAATCCAGTTTTACCCTGACTCCGTCCAGTTGGCTTACCACTGGCGCCGGAGAATACACTTTTTTAATGGAAGGGACCTGATTTTCTATTTCCGTTTTAACCAGAATAGACGGAACAATAGGTGGGTCATCCCCCATTTCACTTCTCCGAGTGTTTATAATATCCTCGACTACTTCCGCCAGCTTCTTGAGGGCCCTGATATTTTCTCCCCTCTTCAAACGGCGAGGTATTCTGCCCAGCCCGCTTACATAAGCATCAGCACCGGGTAGATCGTTAACGTCAATTTCGGGAGCCCCCGTTACCACTACCGAGATTTCCAAGTCATCAAAAAGGTGAATTTTGTTTTTAATACACTCCTGGAAGCTTCCCAGGGCAAATACTGCCAGGTCATGCTCTTCAATGAGTTTTTTTTCGTCTTCAGATATGCGTGATATGCCCTTGCCTGCCCCCCTCTGGAGGCCTATCATATTGTCTTTGGCCCCGTAGCGGCGCAAGTATTCGGAGATATCACATGCCGAGTGGGGTAGGTGCTGCCGCGCCAGAGTTGGTGAAACAATTGCTAATTCTGTTCCAGCCATAGGGGCCAGTTTAACTTTTCCCAGGAGTTCATGGGCTTTTTCCTGGACTTTTTCCACATCTTCCACCGGAACGGCCAGGGTTAAAACCAGGTCCATTTGACTGACAGTTTCCTGAAGTACAAATCCGCCCAGATCTTCAATAAGTTCCTTCATCTCCTCGTGCTTGTGCACTCCTCCAGTATACGTCAGAGTTTCGTACATAATCTTTTCTCCAGGATATTATACCTCAACTGAGCCCTTTCCAGGGGATTGGTGGGCACATTTTTATGAGAAGGGATTTCAACTGCCCGATCCCCCATATCTCGTATTTCCTCAGATATTTCATCATGAATGTAATCCGGATAGACCATGAAGTCCGCCTCCGTTTCTACCATTGCAAACCCCATGTCCATTACTATGTCCTTAAGAAAATTAGAGTAAACCTTAACTTTTATTTTTTTCCTTTCCTCGATTTTTCCTGGAAAAACTTCCACCAACGAATCTAATATAACCGGGGAAGTACCCATTTTCTCGGCCACCCGGTCAATGCTGTTTTTTATCTGGGTGAAAGTATTAAGTTTAATCTTTAATGCCGGTTTTTCCGTATTGGTTTCCGATAATACCACTGCTAAATCCGCGTCCGTATAATCTGGAGTTTCGGAAACCATGAAATTGGATACACCCGCCATTTCAACTACTTCCCTGCACAGGGGAGTGGTGACTATTTTCATGTTAGATCAACTGATGGAGCTTGCTATTATAAATATGTTAAAGAAGTATGTCAAATGGAGGGTTTAGTAAGATGCGATTAATGCGAAAATCCCCATTATTAGGTTTAAAAATACGAAATACTGGTGTTTAGAATGCTTTACAACAATATTTATATAACATAATGAAAAGATCAGTGCCTATCAAGACCATTTAATTTGGTCTTAAGGATGTGAATGAATTGTACGGTTCAGATGATAATAAACAGACCGCCCCCATTGCAGAGGGCGAAGAATATGAAGTTAAAATTGAAGACTTAGGTAAAGAAGGAGACGGAATAACCCATGTAGATGGTTTTGTGGTATTTATACCAGACACCAAGGTCGGTGACGAAGTTAAAGTCAAAATCACTTCCGTGAGAAGAAGATTTGCCTTTGCTGAAAAAGTTTAAAAAATAACCTAATCACTTATTTTTTCTTAATTCTATTTTTGGTGTACCCATGCGTGTTTCCCTTACCATGGAACAATCCTATCACAACGATGTTTGCATAATGGTAGACGTTCTAAGGGCCAGTACTTCCATCACCGTAGCTCTGGAAACCTTTCAGAAAGTTATACCGGCAAAGACCATTGATGATGCCCGGAATCTTTCCCAAGAACATGGGGCAGTTCTGGCTGGTGAACGCCAAGGGAAAACTATTGATAACTTTGAAGTTGGCAATTCTCCCGTTGATATTGGTAGATTGGAAGGAGATAGCTTAGTACTAACCACCAGTAACGGCACCAGAATACTGGAAAACATGGGAGGCCACATTTTGATTGGTTCTTTTCTAAACGCCCAGGAAGTGGCCCGGAAAGCGTTAAATCTTGCTAACAGGCATATAGAAGTGGTTATGGCCGGAGTGATGGGCAGGTTTGCTATAGAAGATTTTTTAGGAGGGGGGGAAATAATATCCTACCTCCCGGGTGAAAATATGGATGAAATGGCCCAGGCAGCAGTTTTAGCTTTGGAAAATAAAGAAAAAGTAAACTATGCAGTTGAAAACTGTATTTCAGCGCGTAATCTTCAGCAGCTAGGTTTTGGTCCCGATGTAGATTTTTGTCTACAAAGAAACCGGTCTCAAATAGTCCCGATTTACCGAAATAAAATTATCACCAGAAGTGAATGACAAATGCCTCCAGAAAAACTCCAGATCATAGGAACCGCACATGTATCCCAGAAAAGTGTGGAAGAAGTTAAAAATACCATCATGGAGAATGAGCCAGATATAGTGGCAGTGGAACTTTGTCCAGCTCGTTATCACAACATGATGAACGAAAAGGAGGGGAATGAAGATAAAAAGACCCCTCAAATTCGTGAAATTCTTAAAGGAAATAATTTAATTCTTTTTCTGGTCAGCGGATTCTTATCATATATGCAGAAGAAAATTGGAGACGATATGGGGGTTAAGCCCGGTGCGGAGATGATGGCAGCCATGGAAGCTGCTCAGGAAGTTGGAGCCCGGTTAGCATTAATAGACCGGGACATTCAAATAACACTCCAAAGGGCTTTAAACCAAATGAGCGCGTGGGAGAAGTTGAAATTCTTCTACGGAATTCTGGGATCGTTTTTTTCTAAAGACGACCAGATAGAAGACCTAGAAAGTATTAAAGAAGGAGACACTCTGGCGGAGGTAATGGAATACTTCCAGAAAATGTCCCCCCAAGCATACCATGTTTTGGTGGATGAAAGAGATGCCTACATGGCCCAGATGTTACTAAACCAGGAGGGAAGTGTAGTGGCAGTGGTGGGTGCTGGCCACCAGGGAGGAATTGAGCATTACATGGAAAACCCCCAGGAAATAACACCCTTATACGAGTTAAATCAGATAAATAAATCCCGTGTGCCATGGGGAAAACTGATATTATTTCTAATACCATTAATATTTATTATAATATTCGTACTGGCTTTTTTAAAGGGAATTGACATCCAAATGAACCTACTGGAGTTTGTACTTTTAACGGGGGGTCTTTCGTTTGTCGGTTCAATATTGGCTGGCTCCAAAATTCCTTCAGCAGTCGTGGCATTTCTGGTAGCGCCCATTACTTCCCTCCACCCTCTTTTAGCCGCAGGATGGTTTGCAGGGATAGTAGAGGCAAAGCTGAGCCACGTTTCCATGGATGATGCTAGTAGTATAGGTAAATGCAACAGTTTTAAAGAACTTTGGAAAAACAAGCTATTCCGTGTGCTCTTGGTGGTATTGGGGGCCAATATAGGGTGCACTATTGGCACTTTTCTATCTATCCCCCACGTTATATTTCCCCTTTTTAGCAAATTAATGGGTGGCTAAATTTTTTATGCTCATCTATTTTAAGGGGGGAATTCTATTAACATCAACGATTTTAAAAGATCAGTAACTGGTATATCTTAAAAAGATTGAATTAAAGGTTGATTACATGTACATCATCTTCCGGTGCGACTGTGGGCGTGTGAACTACTCAAAAAAAGGATTTAAGACCAGAAAGTGCGTTTGTGGTAAGAACCTGAAAGTTAAAGATAGAAGGATTATGGGGGAAGCCCAAAACCCTCGGGAAGCATCAGAAATGGTTCGAAAGCTTCAGGAAGAGATTTATGGCGGGGCTATTCTTACCACCGCAGATAAATTTTGATTAAATAAACTCCCAAAAGCCGGTTTGTCATGAAAGACAGTATCTACCGCGTAACCTGCAAGGGTGAAAGAAAGAACATAGAATTCAAGGAAACCCTTAAACGGAACCATCATCTTGAAACAGAACGTAAACAGCAGTTGGCTTCGCAAATGAAGTATCGGATGGAACGAGGAGACGGCGAAGCAATTTATTTTATTGGCGTTTACGATGATGGGCGTTTAAAAGGCCTTGAAAGATTAGAAATGGAAGAATCTCTTTTTGTACTGGACCAAATTGCCAAAGAAGCTGGTGCAACCATTTCAGATGTTGAAAAACATCCTTTAGAAGATAATAACAAAAAAAAAGTTGCCAAAGTTCTAATTGAAAAGCCCCGCAAGACTAAACGGGAACATCTGCTTATTGGTGTCGCCGGACACGTGGATCATGGTAAAAGCACCCTCATAGGCACTTTAACTACCGGAAAACTGGATAACGGGTCAGGAAGTACCCGTATATTTCTGGACGTCCAGAAACATGAAATAGAAAGGGGTTTATCTGCGGATTTGTCCTTTGCAGTTAACGGTTACAAAGAGGGTAAACCAGTTAAAATTAAAAATCCACTGAATAAAAGGGACAAATCCAGAATGGTGGAAAACTGTGAAAAGTTAATTTCATTCGTGGACACCGTAGGCCATGAACCCTGGCTTAGGACCACTATTAGAGGAATCGTTGGGCAGAAGCTTAGTTACGGTCTCTTAGTTGTTGCTGCTGATCAGGGACCCACCCACATTACCAAAGAACACTTAGGGATTATACTGGCTATGGACCTTCCGGTGCTGGTGGTTATGACCAAGATAGATCTGGTAAGTGGACCAAGAGTTAAAGAAGTTCAGAGGGAGATTTTTGACCTTTTGAAGCTGGTGGGAAGAATTCCTTACCCCTTACAAAACTTGCATGATGCGGATTTCGTTGCCGAAAACATGAACCAACACTTGGTTCCCTTTATCAAAGCTTCACCCGTTACGGGGGAAGGTCTAGAACTTCTTGACAGGCTTTTCTATAGTTTGAAAATACCCCTACATGATGATGAATCCCAAAAGCCGTTCATGATGTATATTGACAAAATATACTCAGTAACTGGTGTTGGAACTGTCTTAAGTGGTACGGTCCGACAGGGGAGTGTTAAAAAAGGAGATGAACTCTTAATTGGACCACTTAATTCGGGGAAGTTCGTTCCAGTTAGTGTGCGGACCATAGAAATGCATCATTACCGTAAAGACGTTGCTGAGGTGGGAGAAATAGTTGGTATTTCCATAACGGGCGTTGATATGGATGATATTAGGAGAGGAATGATTATATGCCATCCAGATTACGATCCACAAGCTATTAGGGAGTTCGAAGCTGAAGTGGCTATTTTAGTACACCCCACTACCATAAGCGAAGGTTACGAATGCATTACTCACATCGAGACTCTGGCTGAGACCACCTGGTTCCAGCCCCTGGATAAAAACTATTTATCAGCCGGGGATACCGGTAAAATACTGATGAAATTTAAATACCGTCCTTGCGCTATTAGAGAGGGTCAAAAACTAATATTTAGAGAGGGTAGGAGTAAAGGAGTGGGTACTGTAACCAGAGTAATTATTTAAGCTCTTTTTCTATTTTTTCTTTCATTTCACATGCTTTACAAAGTGAGATTGATGAAGGCTCACCACAACGCTCACATTCGTAAAGTTTAATGGTTTTTTCTGATCTGTCAAATCGGAAGGTTTTCTGGAAAGAATTTAATATGTTCCTTTTAGTTCCCGGGCGCTTCTCCTCCAGCCCGTTAAGGTAATTTTTCAAATTTGAACGAAAAGATGTGTAAGCATAGGGGCACTCCGCCATGTGAACTTCTATATCATTTAAAACTGCCCAGATACCCACTTCTTTTTCTAGAATCATCCACAGGGGCTTGATACGGGGCACCATTTTGGGGTGGATTCTATCCAGTTTTGGTCCGAACTTATTGAATCTCCGGGTGTCCGCCCGGGCAAAACTCATTAAAAAAGATTGGACTTCATCGTCCAGATTATGACCCGTGGCCAGTTTATCTGCGGATAATTTATGAGCAGCCCGGTTTAAAAGATAGCGACGGAAAACTCCACAGGGAACACATGCTGTTTGATAGAATTTAGCGGCCTGATCCAGAGTTAAGGACATTTCATCTTTTAAAGAGACTTCTACTAGTTCTATTCCTAATTTAAGAGAGTGTTCCCGGGCTAGTCTTAGCCCATCTTCTCGGTAGCCCCCGATTCCTTCGTCAACGGAGATGGCCAAAAGTTCAAAATCTAGTTTGTTTTTAAGTTCTTGAAGAGCGTATAATGTTAAAACACTATCTTTTCCACCGGAAAGGGCCACAGCTATCCTATCCTCTTTATCTATAAGGTGGTAGTCTTTAATTACACTTTCAATCCTTTTTTTGATGTCCTGATTGAAATCGCCCCGGTCCAGGGATCTCATAAAATGATATATAGGCCCGTGGACATAAATAAAAGTATGATATGCGCAGAACTGAGCATAATTCCCATAGGAACCGCTGGTACCAGTTTAAGCCACTACGTTGCTGCGGCAGTTGCTGCACTGGAAGAAACTGGTATAAAATATGAGTTAAGTGGAATGGGTACTCTTCTAGAAAGTGAAGACCCTGAAGAGCTGTTCTCAGCCATAAAAGCCGCCCACGAAGCAGTTTTTAAAGTAGGTGCCCTCCGGGCGGCTACTAGTGTTAAAATTGATGACCGTCGGGACAAGGATAAAGGGTTGTCGGAGAAGGTTAAGTCAGTTGAAGAGAAGCTTTGAATGGGTTTTTAGAGTTGATCTTAAATTTGATTATCTAACTACATCACTAAATAATTTTTTAGACAATTTCTGGTCATTTTTCGGCCTTCAATGCCGATAAATGCAATATACACTTTCCAGAATATTGCTATAACCAATGATATTTTATAATCTTAGGGAACTATATTTTTAGGGAACTCGATTTGTGATTTCCATATCATTGCTATAAGGAAAAACATCAAATCCTAAAACAACTCATCCCCGGCTTCCCCCAAAACACTGACTAACTTTTCCACATCTTCCACACTCAGACCGGGATGCACCGGTATAGATAATACTTCTTTAGCCGCCTTCTCAGACTCAGTGCAACTAGCAGTGTACCCCAAATCCTGGTAGAGTTTCTGCTTGTAGATGGGTAGGGGGTAGTGTATTCCCGTTCCAATACCATTTTCATTGAGAAACTTCATGAATTCGTCCCGTTTACCATCTGAAACACGTATGGTGTACTGGTGAAACACGTGTTTTACTCCTTCCGAAACGTAGGGGCCTTCTATACCGTCTATTTCCTTTATTTGTTCCGTCAAGTATTCGGCATTTTCTATGCGCCTATCATTAAAATCATCCAGCCTTTCCAGTTGAACCAATCCAATTGCGGCAGATATGTCCGTCATTCGGAAATTGTATCCCAGAATTACGTGACTGTAACGTTCCTCTTCACCGTGAGCCCGTAATATTCTGATTTTATCAGCCATCTTTTTGTTATTCGTAGTTACTAGGCCACCTTCACTGGTAGTCATGTTTTTTGTGGGATAAAAACTGAAACAGCCCATTTCACCCCATGATCCAACCATTTTACCGTTATAAAGTGCACCATGTGCCTGGGCAGCATCTTCGATTACCACCAACCCGTTTTCATCAGCTATCCTAATAATTTCATCCATAGCGGCTGGCTGACCATAGAGGTGAACCGGGAGGATGGCCCTAGTTTTATCGGTAATAGCACTTTTTATCTTGGCTGGATCCAGGTTGTAGGTTTTCGGATCAATATCTACGAAAACTGGACGGGCGCCCACATATAGAATACAGTTACCAGTCGCTGCAAAGCTGAAAGGAGTGGTTATTACTTCATCCCCTTCTCCCACACCTGCAGCATGCACAGCAAGGTGCAGAGCAGTGGTGCCGGAGCTGACCGCCACCGCATATTTTACTCCCACGTATTCGGCGAATTTTTCCTCAAATTCGGCCACGCGAGGGCCTTGGGCAATAATTCCCGATTTTAATACATTTACCACTTCTTCTATTTCTTTTTCACCGATAAGGGGTTTGGCAATGGGGATCATTTCATCACTCGAATTTTTTTATAGTAAAATTACTTTAGAGACTTTTTAAACGTAAAGTAACAAAATACTACTTATAACATCTTATTTTCATTCCTTTTTTTCAATATATAAATTCTGCCCTTCCTCAAATTGGAATGACTAAGAACCTTAATAAAATCCCATAAACACATTTAAAGGGATTTATCTGGGGAAAACATTCCATAAGTCATCCTTTCTATTCCAGAATAGTAGCACGATCATTAAAAACACGGCCAAAATCAGGAAGGGTATGCCGGTGAATGGATTGGATGACGGAGCAGTAACCAGAGAAGGTAACCCAGGTAATCCCGAATCTGCAGAATTAAATATAATGGCAACAAATAGATTATTTACAATATGAACTCCCGTGGCCGTTTCTATGCCGTTGTCAGCCAAGGTGATGGTCCCCAACATAAATCCGATGATGAATGTGGATATTACAATGAAAAGACCCTGATCGGTACTACTGCCATTAAAGAAGTGAACCAGGCCAAAAAGTAGGGAAGTGACCAACAACGGGATTACCGGCCTTTTAGAGATAAGACTTACCCCTTGCATCAAGTATCCGCGGAATAATATTTCTTCAAAGGACGCCTGTACTGGAAATGTTAAAAAACTCAAAATCAGAAGGATGGAAAAAGCCTTAGGATTAGGAGAAAAGTGATAAGAAGCGGGGTTAATTAACAAATCAGGTAAGGTCAGTAAGCAAAGTATTAAAAACCATAGAAAAGCTCCTTTAAAGAGCATTTTCCAGCGGAAGTTTTCACCATAATTTATGAGTATCTTAAAGTTTTTATGATGTAAAAATCGGATAAACAGGTAAAATAATATAAAAGAAAAGGTGTAGGTAACGCCAGTTAACAGAATCAGGAATAATGGATTGGATATGGAGATCAGGCTGTTTATAATGGCTGGGGTTATCCCTGGAAAAAATAAAATACTGTAAATTAAGACAACTACTATTATAAAAACCCCGGCAGCTATGCTGGCCAATCCCAAAGAGCCCACGGCAGTCAAAAGATATCTCCACCAGCCGTTTTCTCCGGTTTTTGCATTTTCTAAAAAAGGTAACCTTGACAACTTATACCTCCACTAACACCTAGCTCATTCTATAATCATTAGGGATCAATATAATATGAAGATGGAATGCTTTGAGGTTTAATTTATGGATCATATGCTTATAAATGAGGGCCAGGTTAGGATAAAGGTTCCCTTCTTTGAGAAGGTATCCTCCCGAGCCCCAGTATTCTACAACCCGGTTATGGAACTTAACCGGGACCTTTCGGTGCTGGCTTATAACCAATTTCAATCGGAAATCGATTCCGATTTATATATCTGCGATGCCTTCGGTGGAAGTGGTATAAGAGGTATCCGCTACTCTAAAGAGGTTAAAGGTACGCAAAACGTGGTTATCAATGATATTAATCCTCAAGCAGTGGCCATGGCCCGGGAAAATGCTGCTGAAAACGGTTTGGATAACATTACCGTCTGCGAGAAAGACGCCAACATCCTACTTCGCCGGTGCAAAGGAAAGTTCAACGTGGTGGACATTGATCCATTCGGCACCCCGGCCCCTTTCATAGATTCCGCCGCGGTGAACTTACCCCGAGATGGACTTTTGGCCGTGACGGCCACTGATACTTCTGCTCTGTGCGGTACTTATCCCGAACCCTGCTTGAGGAAATACAGTTCTAAGCCACTGAAAACTGAGTACTGTCACGAAACCGGGCTCAGGATACTGGCCGGATTTTTATCATTTGCTTTTGCCAGGTACCAGAAATATTTAACCTTTAAATTCACACACAGCACTGAACACTACTTGCGCCTGTACGCTTCTGTGCGTAAAGGTGCTAAAAAAACAGACCTTAACCTAAAAGAGATGGGTTACATTGGACACTGTTTTAGTTGCCTTAACCGGACGATCCACAAGGAAATGAACCCCCCAGCCGGGGCCAAATGCCCCAAATGCGGCGGTCGGATGCGGGTAGCAGGGCCATTGTGGTGTGGTGAGATCCAGAACTCGGATTTTATATCCGGAATGATCCAAAAAGTCGAGCAAATACCTATAAATCAGGAAAATAAGGCCATTAAACTGTTAGAACTGTGTAAATCAGAGGTGGGAACTCCACCCACATTTTACGATATCCACGCGGTCTGCAGCAAGCTCAAAACCAGCGCACCATCCCTAATGAGCGTCTTGGATCTTTTGAAAGAGGAAGGTTATGTGGCCTCCCCCACCCACTTTACTCCCACCGGTATAAAGACTTCAGCACCCCTGGAAGTAGTGGAAACGGTTGTTAAAAAGTTAGTAGCTCAAAAAGGTTAATTTTAAAATAAAATTGAAGAGGGGGTGAAAAAATTATTCCCCCACTTTTTTTTAATATTCGTAGTCTAGCATGCCGTTGGTGTAATAATACTGTAATTCGGATGCGTGCTGCAGTTCAAAGTTTCGGTAGGGCAAACTAAAGTAAGGCTGGATCATCCCTTTAAGGATGTAGTAATAGGCAGCAACCCGCCCATACTGGTACCAGGATATTTGTACATAGAGTGGAAATCCACATCCCTGATTGATTATAGGATTACCAGCACGGGCCGTTCCATGGTACACCATGGGTATGGGTCCTTGTTGACCATTTTTAGCCGCTAAGTTGTTGACGTAAGCCATGGCATCGTCGTAATTATCGAAGACCAGACCGTCAGCCTTGTACTGCCACCGGTCCTTTGGTATACCAAATACGAAAGTCTGCAGTACGTCATTCCAATCAATGTCTGTTTTGGCCTTATTAACCTTATCTACAAAGGCCAGTTCGATTATGGTTACATTATCTTCCTTGTAATGACGGTAGTTGGAATCCCCTGCGAAGTGGACTACCAGGGCACATTTTGATCCCCTCTGTTGGGCATACTGGGCCAGGAGCTGGGAGTGAGGGTGTCCAGGATACATGTCCGGGTTAGCTAATTTAACAAATCCTAATCTCCCTATCGGGTCAACAGGACCCATGAGACTGGATAAGAACAGATAACCCCCAAACAGTACCAGGATCAGTACTATAATAAGCTGCCATTTCAATATATTCACCTAAGTATGATTTATCTGATATTTTATAGTATCCGTATGGATAATTTTCTTCATGAAAAATCGAGTTAATTTATATATTATAGCCCTGTTCTAACCTTTAAAGGTTGTGATCTACGAAATGTGAATGAGACTTCTAAGCCCCTTTTATAAAATTCTGATTTATTTAGATCCCTAAAACAATATTTTAGTAGACTTAGCCTAATTTTTTCACCTTT
>JAUYBK010000072.1 GCA_030693105.1 Methanobacteriaceae archaeon
GATAGTAGGGTGACTAGACGAAAATTTATGTTGCTGGGGAATATCTGGCCAGTGTACAAGACCAGGAAGGAGAGGGTGCCCATGAAAAATAATAGGGCTACTACTTTAAACCCAAATCTCCGTCCCCGGCGGACGATCAAGGTATTCTTAGAGCCCATCTTATCAGCTTCCAAGTCTGGTATTTCCTTATTCACCGATGTAGCGAAGATGTACAGGATTATGGGCACCACAAATATGAAAAACAGGGACTCTAAGCCATTCATGAATACCACAAAGCCAAAGGCCGGTATTAAAAAACCATCCCCCACTCCAAAGGCCACCTCTCCCCAGCCCCGGTAGGCCAATCTAACTGGAGGGGCGGTGTAGATCCATCCCAGGAGGTTCCCACCCACTGCTATTAAAAAGAGTAGGATTGAAGCTTGATATATGAGGATGAAGATCACTGTCAGGAGTAGGGATAGAAGTATCAGTCCCAGGGCTATCTTTTTGAAATATTCACATAGCTCCGGATGTTTGATGAGTATTCCTGATCCGCCACTGAAGGTGGATGAGAGTTCACAGTTGTCAACCTCTTGGTCATAATACTCGTTACTGTACTGGGAGGCCAGAACCGCAGAAAGGGCGATGATCATACCCAGTATTAACTTGCCCAGATCAAAGGGAGCACCTAAGACCAGGGCCAGCAGAGCTCCCAGAAAAAAAAGAGATAAACCAGCAAAGGCTACGGTGTGTTTTCTGAATTTGATGATCTTCTTATAATCCTCTAAGTCCATAAGCCCCCCTGAACCTTTCATAAGTCACTGTTCTGGTTTAACTCCTCAGGGAACGTAATTTCATCATTACTCGTCTTTAGGGTTAATATATGGGCAGTAACCGCTACCCCGACCAGGGGTAGAATAATAAGAAGAATACGCTGCTGGAAGATCAGCATAGAAACCATCATGGTGACCCATAAAAAGCCCACACTTTTCAGTTTCACATCATAGGGAACTCCCTTTTTTGTACGGTAATTCTCTATGTAACTTCCAAAGTATCGATTCTGTTGGATCCAAGTCTCAGCCCTTTTGGAACTTTTAGTAAAACATATAAAAGCGGCTAAAACTAGTGGTGTGGTGGGTAGGATGGGTACAAATATGCCCACAGCTCCAATGGTCAACAATGATGATCCTAAGCCCAGGAAAAATAGTTTTTTTGGTTCCATAAACCCAACCCACGACTATATGAATTAACTATGTTAGTAGGGATTAATCAGTTTTTCTATTAAAAGGGATTAATCAGTTTTCTATTAAATAAATACCATAGTTTAATTAACTCCCTATAACATAGTATAATTAAATATTTTTAGTGATGCTGGAAACTATTTTTTTAAAAATTTAGTATTTTGTATAGTTGGGGAAATAATCCTACTTTAAGAAGTTTATTTCGAATTATGAATCTTTTAAGATATATTTTTAGGAGTGTATAATATGGTTAAAAAAATTAAAGAATTAAGAAAAAAGATTTTATATTGCCCCGAATGTGGGAAATATGTGTTGGGAATGGTTTATGAGAACGTATTAACTGAAGCAAACTACTGGAATTGTGATAAGGAACATAAAAGTATAGTTTTAAGTCACTTTTCTTAAAACGATTTATAATTCATAATAGGTCTTTTTTTTAGTTTTATTAAATTACTTACTTATTTTGTAATACAATATATAAGTAAGAGATAATAAGAATTGAAAGAATAAAAAGTTACTATTTTTAAAGGAATTCTTTATTGTAGCCGAATTTACATCTAAACCTTACCCGAGCTGTTAACCAGATCATCTCCCGGGTTTTATTCCTCAAATATTCCTTTTTAGAATATACTGGTTCGTTGGCAGGCACTTCGTCATCAATAGAATCTTTAAAATAATTTTCAGTGGAAAAGTACTTGCTTCCATATTTCAAATCATCTTTCTTAGCATTTTCAGCTGAATAATAATCTCCCAATTACACACCTCACATATGAATATTGCTTACTGTGAGCAATATTATGTTGTGCTATATATAAATAGTTTACTTTGGTACTAACTTGCAGGGGGAGGGGCTTGAGATATACTCTTATTCTTAAATGGAATTCATTTTATTTGAAAAATGTACCATTTTTCCCAACCTATCATATAAAGTTATATCTTGTTTTATATTGTCAAACATTTTATATACTATGGTATACACAGTATTGTATTAGAGGTGATTATATTATGAAATTTGGTATTGAATTTGTTCCGAATGAACCTATAGAAAAGATTGTAAAACTTGTCAAACTAGCAGAAGACGTCGGCTTTGAATACGCATGGATAACCGACCACTACAACAACCAAAACGTCTACGAAACCCTGGCACTAATAGCCGCCGGAACCGAAACCATAAAAATGGGACCCGGAGTAACCAACCCCTACGTACGAAGCCCCGCCATAACCGCATCCGCAATCACAACCCTAGACCAAATCAGTAACGGAAGAGCAACCCTAGGAATCGGCCCCGGAGACAAAGCAACCTTCGACGCCCTAGGAATCCCCTGGATCAAACCAGTCAGCACCATCAAAGACGCCATCGCCATGATGCAAACCCTAATGTCCGGTGGAAAAACCGAAACCGGCGCACAACTAGGCGGAACCAAAGCCGTCCAAGAAAAAATTCCAATCTACATGGGAGCACAAGGACCCATGATGCTCAAAACCGCCGGAGGATTCTCAGACGGAGCCCTAATCAACGCATCCAACCCCAAAGACTTCGAAGCAGCCGTACCCCTCATAAAAGAAGGAGCAGAAGCCGAAGGAAAAACCCTAAACGACATAGACATAGCCGCCTACACCTGCTGCTCCATAGACGACGACGCCGGTAAAGCACTAGGCGCCGCTAAAATCGTAGTAGCCTTCATCGCCGCCGGATCACCACCACCCGTACTAGAACGACACGGACTAGCACCAGACACCGGAGCCAAAATAGGAGCCCTAATAGGAAAAGGAGACTTCGGAGGAGCAATCGGAGCAGTAACCGACCAACTCATGGAAGCCTTCGCCGTAGTCGGAACACCCGACCAATTCGTGACCAAAATCGAAGACCTCGCAAAAATGGGCGTAACCCAATACGTAGCCGGCTCACCCATCGGACCCGACAAACAAAAATCCATAAAACTACTAGGAGAAGTAATAAACAACTTCTAAACAAACCTTCTTCTTTTTTTTATTTTTCAATATACTCTGTTTCTGATTCCGTGATTCTTGGACAAATTTTTCACCCTGAGGTAAAGCTCTCGCTGATAGCTACGCGATGGTGCGAAGGAATTACCAAATACAGCCCGAGTCTTAGGTACTAAATCAGGAAAATTTTCTTCCAACACTTTATAATATCTGGTTTTACAATCAGCAGGCCCCTCTCCAAAAAGGGTTAGTCCCGAGGCTAAAACAAAATCGGCCCCATATTCTTTAGCTTGACCAATCATATAGTTCAGGTACTCCTCGGTATCGGAAAGGAATGGAAGGAGCGGCATCAAGACTGCACCCACCAGGAAACCTGCTTCTTTACACTTTTTCATGGTTTCTAACCTCTCCTGAGGTTTGGGAGCGCCGGGTTCAAATATTTGGGCCAATTCAGGGTCCATGTTCGAAAAAGAAAAGGAGATGATAACTCCTTGATCCATTTTATCCTGGAGTTCTCGGGGGAGCATTGCCTTTTTTCCAATCTTTTTTAAAAGTTCCAGATCTCGGAGTATCAGTGGTGATCTGGTCAATATGTGTACCGGAAATTTAAAACGAAGAATTATTCTTAGAAATTCCAGGGTAATATTGGAATCTCCCTCTACAGGAATATAGACATCAGTGGCTGATCCGAGAGCTATGAAACCATATTCTCTTTTTCGAGTTTGTTTTTCAACTGCTTAACCAAAACTTGAGGTGCGTTGATTTTAACTGCCAGGCCGGGGACTTGGTGCTCCCCGTACTTACTTCCTCGAGTATAGCAGTAAACACAATTAAATGAACAACCGGAGTGGGGGTTGAGGGTTTAACCCGACAAAAACCAACCATCAGCATGTTTTTGCTTGTTTAAAACCGATTTAACCTTAATTTCTCTGACCAAACCCTCACCCGATTCAACTCTTTAAATCAACTTTCAAAACGGTTATCTTCTAAACTATTATCTGCAGTTATCTCTGAGTTCCTTTCAAAAAACTATTGGGGTATGAATAAATGGTTTAAAGATTTATATAATATTGTATGCGTTATTTCCCAGCATACCTTATTATTTTCTTTCCTTTTGTTTTAATAAGCCCAATTCTATTCAAATCTTTAATAATAAGCTCTAAAAATTCTGAATCAACATTGAATAGATCTGCCAATTTATGAACATTCAATTATACTCCATCCATAAAGCTAGAATAGGGATCCTGAGAATCTTTGTGGAAATAAACACTTTCAATTATGGGATTCATCAAGAATTGTCTTTTCCATGTCAATTCAAAGAGTTTATCAAGATAATTATTCTCCGGAAGCTCAGAATCGCAACCCTCTTCAGAATTAGATTATTCCGGGTCCGAAAGATCATTATGATTAGGTTCATCTGAAGTAGGCAAATTTGACTCTTTTACCTCATCTTCAGGGCCTATTTCTTCTATTTCGGGTTTTAAAACGTTATCGATACTTCATTCGTTTCTTTATTTAATATTTCAAAATTTCT
>JAUYBK010000077.1 GCA_030693105.1 Methanobacteriaceae archaeon
ATCACCTTTAAACTCCTCAATAGTAATGAAACGTGAATCTAAGTGTGCTGTATGTGATTTTACTTTTGGAATGCGTTGTTTCTCTTGGATTTTTCACGTTGAGATGTTACATTTTCTTTAGCTTGTTTTCCTATACATTGAGCAAACCTTGCTGTAATATCAAATCGTTCTGAAATCACAGCAGTAAAAGACTTATCAAGTAAGACACTGGACTTAATGTTTTGTTCTGACCATAATCGGGAAATCGTGTAATTAAGGCTGTTTCGATATAGATTCAGGAATGTTTTAAGAGTTTCTTCTTTTCCACTATTTAAACCTTTAAGATATAATTTAGATACTCTTCTCATCCATCCTGACCTAACACGTTTATGCTTCTTTATCATTGTCACCTAATATTGTTTTATAAGTTTAATACTTTACTATACTTTACTATGTTATAATTTTGGTTAAACTATACACTAAAAACATTCTTTTCAATTATTCCAATATGTCTGTTTTTTGTGTCGATACTATAATTTTTGCTATTGATTGTGCTCTTTTCTATTGGAGTTCTTAATTCTGTATGACCGACAATCTGATTAAGATTTGGAACTATTTCAAATTCGTCGTGCCAATCTAACCAAGTTATTCCTCCAAATGGATTTATCCCACCTCTAGCAATTCCAGCATCAAGAATTGGATCTATTTCACCATCTTCTATTTCTATTATTGCCTTATCTATCAATAACTTTAATGAAGAAATTATATCAGTACTATCTTTTACAAATGATGAATGTAAACCAGCATGTGTCAACAAGAAATTTTGTTCAAAATAATAAAATTTTAACAAATCCCAGTCTTCTTTTGAAAGAATTTTATTTATTATTTCAGATTTTTTTGGTGTATTTCCACTTGCTTGAAGATAACGATTGAAAAGAAATCTATACCACATATCATGTGTTCCCATCAAATGTATTCTATTAGAATTCTGAAGTGATTGTTTAAGCCAATTTGCTGACTTCTTTATATCTTTTTCAGTATCATTGAAATCGTCAAAATAGTCACCAAGGAAGACTACTCTATCATAAGATATTGATGATAGAAATGGTTCTACCCAATCTACTCGATTATGAAGGTCAGAGATTATTATGGTTTTCATTTTTTATCTTCTATATAATTTTTTAATTTTATTTATCAGTTTTCTTTTTCTGTATTCATAGAAGTCTGGAAAGATGATTGTATTTTCTCCTCTAAGATTTTCATGGTATTTTTGTAACATTATACTATATGTTCATAGTTATATCCTTTTCTATAACTAAATATAACTATTCTTCATCTATTTCAGGTTTAATAATATCATCAACAAGATCACATAATATATTGATAGCATCTATTTGACAATCATCATTTTGTTGCATCTTTCTCCTGAATAAACATCATATTCTAAAAGCCAAGTTTCAAGCATCTTACAGGTTTTATCTTTCTTTTCTTGTGTCTATTTGATTTTCATAAAAATTAATCTCCATACCAACAAAGTGGGTCGCTTCCTAATGTGATTGCTTGTTCTAATGGAATTTTATTATTTGAATTAAATAATAATCTTTGAGCAACGCAACCCCCACGACATTTTGACAAGTAGTTACATGATTGGCACTTTCCTACAATATTTTTCCAACCATCTTTATGGATAAAATCATAGAATATTTTATAGTATTTATTTTCATTCATGATCTTTTCAAGAGGAGTATTTCTAATATTATCAGATTTATAGTGCTCTAAATTTTTCCATGCAGGACATACATAAACATCACCAATTGGAGTTATGAGTGGAGCATCTGTCGCACCTCTGCAAACAGGTATTTTGTATTTTGGAGAAATTAAAAACCTTCGATCAATTGGATGACCCAATCTGAAAGGAATATCTTTCTCTTCTTCAACTCTTAAGAATAGATATTGTAATTCTTTGAATTGTTTCTTACTTAATTCAAGATAAGGATTATCGTGTGCTCTTCCCTGTTGTACCAGTCTCAAAAATGAAATTCGATCGAGACTTAAATCTTTTGTGAATTCAAAATAATCTAAGAAATGTCTAAAATTCAATGTATTTGGCACAAAATGACTTTCTACCCAAACATTTTGTTCTTTTAATAATTTAATTGCTTCTATGGTTCTATCGAATGAACCATTCCTATCCATAATCTTGTCATGAATTGGAGCAGATATATCTTGCAAATCGAAAATTACTTTTACATTCATTTGAGAAAGTTTTCTTGCATCTTCTTTTGTTATAGATTTCAATTCATCTTCTTTTTCCATTGTTTGTCCTGTGGTATAAAGAAGATTAGTATATCCAAGATCATTCGCATATTTCATAACTTCATATATATCTTTATGCATCAACGGTTCTCCACCTGAAATTGAAAAGTTTTTTGGTCTTTGACTACTCACAGCACAATCATATAAGAGTTTTTTTATCTCATCTGTACTTAATTCATTTTTTAACGGACTTGGAGACGCAGCACTACTGGAACAAAAAATACATTTTTGACAACAGTTATATGTGATTTCCAAACTTATTTCGTCTAACATTTTATTTCACCTTTATATATTCTTTTATCAATTCTTCTAAAGAAGATTCATATGATATTTCTTTTTTATTTACTATTTTAGATTTTTTATTATTTGTATAATATTTTAAATTTATTCCTAAATTTATGAGATCTTGTTCAAATAATATTTTAAGATAAACTGAAAACATCTCATGGAATTTAGAGACCTTTAATTTAGATTCTAGTTTAAACCATCCTTTTGTATCTATGAATTCATTAGTTTCTGGTAAATAGAAGTCTGGTGTATAAGATGTTTGTTTTTCAATATCATCTACAATAATTTTCATTGGGAATGTTTTACACTCATAATACCATAAAATATTATGTTGATCTAAGTATTCTGCGAATGCTATTTCGAATGATGATTTTAACCACTTATATCCTTGTAATGGTGTATAATACCAAGCACCATATCCGATACCATTTATTTTTGTTAATTTAAATATTGGA
>JAUYBK010000082.1 GCA_030693105.1 Methanobacteriaceae archaeon
ATAATTATCTACCCTTTCTTGATGTGGCTGAAAAAAGTGGATTAAGGAATTCATGAAAAAAAATCGAAGAAAATGGGAATTAATGGACATGATGTTATTAAAATCAATCTGAAAAAGATTTAAACTCCAAATAAAGCTTAAGATTGGATATACTTAGTGAATTTCTTTTATTTTCTAATTTTGAATTATAATTCCTTTTTTTATTTTACATTCTTTAAAGGTGTCATTTAAAAACCTTTATATATATTCTATATATAGTATATTATATGCATAGAATATCAGACTTGGAAGCATCTATACTGGGATTGCTTTACGATGAACCACAGCACGGTTACCAGCTGGAGAAGACCATCGAAGGATGGGGCATGCGCAACTGGACCACCATAGGGTTTTCATCCATCTACTACGTTCTAAAGAAGCTTGAGAAGAAGGAATTGGTGACATCGAAACTTAAAAAGGTAGAAGGAAAACCCTCTCGTAAGGTATTCACTATCACCGACCTGGGAAGGAAATCCATGAAAGAAAAACTCACTGATCTTCTTTCCTGGAATAAAAAGTTAATTTCGCCCTTTGATCTGGGTCTGGCATATCTCAATTATTTAGAGCCACAAGAAGTTGTCGATTGTTTGGAAAACTATCTAGAGTCAGCCCAGGGCCGGATTAAATTCTTAGAAAGCTCGGTTAAGACCCAGGAAGAATTAAAAGCCCCCTACTATGTGGTTGCACTTTTTAGCAGACCCTTATCAGGCCTTAAAACTGAGATGGCTTGGATAAAAGAATTCATTGAAAAAATTAAAGAAGAAGAAAATCTTTAAAAGGTGAAAAAATGGAAATTGTAGAAAAAAAACTTGGAAAAAGACAGGTGGCATACATTACTTACAAAGGTCCCTACGATGAAGTCCCTGTTCTCATGGGGGAGATTGTGGGATTCATCATGGCCAAAGGCCTTCAGATAATGGGCTCACCATTTGGGGTATACTTCAACAGTCCTCAGGAAGTACCTGTAGAAGATCTCATGTATGAGATAGCAATGCCTTTTGCAGGAGAAGCAAAGGAAGAAGCCAGGGTAAAAATAAAAACAGTCCCGGAACAACTGGTTCTATCTACCGTTTATAAAGGCCCTTACAGTGAGTGTGGAATGGCCTTTGGTGCAGTTGCCCAATATGCTTACCAAAACGGCTATGAAATCATAGGACCTCCCATGGAGACCTGGCTATCCGACCCTAATGAAACTCCAGAACTTGAGCTATTAACTGAGATCTCTTTCCCGGTGATGAAAAAGTAATCCCTTAATTTCCTTTTTTTTATTAGGATAGAGTTAATGAAGTTAATAGAGGTTAGAATATGAACAAATACTTGAAAATAGTCTTATATGGTCTGGGGGTGTGGGTTGTTCCATTTTTAGTTTCATTTATTATTTATCCTTTGAAACAATCGGGTAATCCACTATTTGAGTCCCTAATGGCGGTAGTAATTACGGCCACTGTGGTGTTACTGATTTTACTTTACTTCAAACCACTGGAAAATCATTTCCTTAAAGAGGGCGTGCTAATCGGCTGGGCATGGTTAATAATTTCTATTGCTGTAGATCTCCTATTCTTCACCGGGGGCCCAATGGCCATGAGTTTAACAGTCTACACGGCTGATATTGGAGTAACTTATCTGATAATTCCTCTGGTGACGGTGGGAATGGGATATTTAATAGATTCAAAAGTAGGAATTTTTAAAGGGGGATGAAATGGGTCGTATACCTGATAAAGCAGCTCCCTGTGGAGTATATTGTGGTGCTTGTCCCTCCTTTGAAAAAACTTGTTGGGGCTGCGGTTCAGCCGATAAAAATCAGAAGCGAAAAAGTAAATGGGGATGTAAAATTCGCAGCTGTTGCTTTGATGAGAAAAATCTCGATTTTTGCATCGATTGTGAGGACTTTCCTTGCAATCTAACTGAAAAATTAAAAAATTCATATTTTAACCAAGATAAATTCCAATACCGCCACGAAATATATGATAATCTAGAAAAAATCAAGGAAATTAGCGTTCAAACCTGGGTCCAAGAACAACAAGATAGATTTAAGTGTCCCCAATGTGGGGGGCTTATCCTTTGGTATAAATATCAATGTAATGAATGTGGAATGAATTTTTTTCCTAGATGATTTCATGAAAATAACACCCCCATACCCCTTCACCACTTCCAAGTAGAAGATGACTAGAACCACCGCCCCGGCGAAGGGCATGTTAAAGAATTGTTAACCGAGCTGGCCCTGACCATCTCTCGCATTTTTAGGAAATTTAGATTTATGAAGGGATCCCTGGCACGGGATTCAGGATACAGGAAGAGGTTCCAGAAGAAACCGAACAGGTTAGTGTGCCCAGGATTACCGCTGGGTTCCAGCCATATTTTTTTATTCTGGAAAAGTTATATTTTCCCTTTAAGGGAAATTCATGATAATATTTTTAGTGTTCATGATTGCAAGATTAATTTGCTGATAGAGGTAGTTGGTGATGGAATTA
>JAUYBK010000089.1 GCA_030693105.1 Methanobacteriaceae archaeon
TGAATGCCCTCAAGAAAGGATAAATTAATACGCATTTAAAACCATAAATTACCGTATAATAATATAAAAAAAGCAGCAAAAATTGGTTAATACAAAAATCTTAAGTTATATATCAATACAGCTAGTAAAACACTGAAAAAAGTTCAGAGTATAAATTATAAGAGGATGATATTTAACCTTAGGATTTTTAGCCTTTATTTTATGCTAATTTCATATTGGCGGTGATGACTTGCAAAGCCCTATGCGCACCAACCCACTGTTTCCTACGTTACCTTCTTTTATACTTAGGTATGCCCTTATAGGTGTAGCTTTGCTCTTAACATACGGAGTAATCGGATCAATTCTAATAATGCAACTTGAGCCGGTCGATGCCTTTTATTTTGCAGTTATAACTACGGCAACAGTAGGTTATGGTGATATAAGCCCCATAACTCCCCTACAAAAGATGTTTGTAGTTACTCTGGTTTTGGGGGGCGCCAGTTTATTAGCTTATGCCTTTACTCTTGCCATAGCGGTGGTTTCTATGACTTTTGAAGATGTAACATCTGGAGCTCGTAAAAAACGGCGAATAGCTGCTCTAAATAATCATTTTATACTATGTGGTTACGGTCGTGTGGGCAGTGCCGTGCACCGCGAGCTCAAAAAAAGAAAGCAAACTGCTTTGATCATTGAAAAAAGCAGAAATGTAGTTGAAAAAGAATTGTGGGCAGATCCTGAGGTTTTGGCTATCCACGGAAATGCAACCGAAGAGTCTTTGATGTGTGAAGCCGGGTTGGAAAAGGCCAGAGGAGTGATCATAACCACGGGAGACGACGTGGACAACCTTTTCATTACCCTTACGGCTAGAGAAGTAAATGCCGACGTGTGGATAGTAACCCGAGCCAGTAAAGAAGAAAATACTAAAAGACTTTATCGATCTGGAGCAAATAAAGTAATATCTCCCGAGACCAGTGGGGCTGAAGACATCTACTTTGCTGCCATTGAACCCACCATCATGAAGATCACCGAGATGCACGAAGTATCCGACATTCGAAAAGAATCCGAAATCATCTTGAAACACGGCTGCACCTTAGAGAATATAGAATACCACCTCCCCGAATTCAAAGAACCTTTAGCCAGAATCATAGGTTTATCTGATAAAGACCATTTAGATCGATTTTTAGAAAGTTTAGAACGCGACAAATCCCGTAAAAAATCTTTAGAAAAAATTTACGAGTCAGTGAGTGGTATTCATTCCCATTGGATCTCCGGTCCCGACAAGGAAAGTCTGGACGCAGTTGCAAAAGAACTCAAGAGTGAAGGTTTTCTACTGGGAATAGATCTAAATAAAGAAGAAATAAAAAAAGCGGCCCGTAAATATGGAAGACTTGTAGAAGTATTAATTAAACCTGAAATCAAGATTACTGAGATGCACGGTGTTTTAGATATCAGGGAAGAAGCAGAGATCATCTTGAAACACGGCTGCACCTTAGATGATATCGAATATTATCTACCTGGCTTCAGGGAACCATTGACGCGAAAAGTGGGACTATCTGAATTAGAAGAGATGGAACGGTTTCTGGAAGGTCTAAACCACGATTCTGCTAAAGTGGAAAATTTAGAGCGACTTTACACTCTTTCGGGAGGTGGGATACACTCCCACCGAATCTCCGGTCCTAACACTAAAAGTTTAGGCCTTGTGGAAAAAGAATTAAAACAAAAGGGATTCCTTTTGGGAGTTAATCTTACTAAAGATGAAATCTGGGATAAAATCCAGAAGTACGGAAGAGTATCGGAAATGCTCTTAAAACATGCCTTAGGAGAAGTAGATGACAAAAAAATTGTTATAAAACTTGGAGGTAGGATACTGGACTCCAAACACTATTTGCCCGGTGTACATCAAGTTGTAACCCGGAAACTGTATTTGAAGTCCATGGAAGACCTTGAACTCTGCGAAAAAGAATATCAAAAACCCGACGCCAAAAGATCTCTCCAAGCTTTAGATGAGATTTCGAGACACATTCACTCCCATACAGTTTCTGCGCCGGATGTAAAGGTGATTAAGAATATAGAGAAAGCCCTAATAAAACAAGGTATCCTTATTGGAGTTAACGTTCCAGAAGAAGAGATATGGGAAATTGTAGAAAGTACAGAAGCCCGTAAATTTTGTATAGAAGATTAAAATAAAAAGAAAAAAAAGAAATTGTTTTTAAATCAGGTCTTTAAGCCAGATCTGGTAGGCACCTAACGTTCCACCATAGTTTCCAGCGTATATTCTTTTAACACCGGGAACTTTTACAGCCGCAGCAACACCCACCTTCATTGCTTTTTTAACAGCTGCTTCGCTTACACCATCGATAACAATCTCGTAGATTCCTTTTATACCTTCAGGGATATCTCCTTCTACTTCATCGCATAAGCTAGGGCAGAATTTTTCGTTGGTGGTAGCGGCCATGAATTTGTACTTGTTAGAACCGACCTTAGAACCAGAGGCTACTATACCACCAGGGAAAGGAGTAATAGTTCCTTCCACATCTTTTATTGCGTCTACAGCAACTTCAGCACCTACCAGGGCAGCAGTTTGGTTTTCAGCCATTACAAAGAAGTTACCACCGGCAACACCCCTTTTAATTCCCAGTTCGCCTTCGATGACAAATTCACCGGACATGATGGGGATCTTGTAAACGGTTCTTCCAGCCACGGTTCCTTCTTTTTCGTATCCGTCGCCGAAATATTTAAGTTTGAATCCTATTTTGAGTTTTTCGTCAGCTTCGGCACCCATGTCGTCAAATACTGCAGTGGTAGGGGCAGTGAGAACACACTGACCAATTCTTTCCAGTAATTGATGTTCCAGATCGTCCTTTTTAGGGTGACATACCATTACCACGTAACCGGGCCGACCGTCTGGAGTTACGGTTGGGGGTAAGTAACGGTCTATTCCTGCCTCAGCAGGGCACATGATAACTGATGAACCGAATCCCACTGTTTCATCGGCTGCGATCCGGGCGAACTTCTCGGTGGCCCCGGTTATTAAAAATTTAGAAACGTATATGTCAAAACCTTCTGCAAAGGTATCTTCTATTTCTACACCGTCAATTTGCATAAATATCACCCTTATAATATTAGGCTATCTTTTTGCCAGCATCCCCAACTTTAACAGAGTATATTTCTTCTATAGTTATCAATATAGCTGCTTTTGGTTTGGGAGCCAGAGGGTTAGTTTCTTTTACCCAATCCACCACTTTATCAAAGTATTCTCCGTCGGCAAATATTTCAGCAGAGCCTTTAAACTGGTAAGGGTAGCGAGCAGCGTCCTGGACTACGAAAGCCACTTTAGGATTGGCTTCCAGATTAGCCCGGCTTTTTATCATGTAACTGTCAGCGATGATCACGGTCTTATCATTCAGCGGTTTGATAAATCCAATAGGCACCACGTTTGGCACTCCTTCTGGAGTGGCGGTTGCCACATAGGCTCGCTCTTTCTCGATTATTTCCATCATTTCTTCATTCATCATCTAAAAGACCTCCATTATCCAAGTAAGGCATGGCGTGTTTAAATAGCAATATTTTATGATTGATTTCATACTTTTATAATCTTTTTGATTTAATTTTCAAGAAGATTAACACAAGAATAAAGCTGAAAAATAATAAAATCAGAATTTCACTCATAAAATAACAGTTTCATAACTTAAATCATCTAAATAAAGAATTACTACTGATTTTTTACCAGAAAGATAACCACAAGTTTCTCCCGGATTAAGTACCAGGGTGTGTCCATCCGAAACATTCATTATGTGAGTGTGTCCCCTGATCACAACATCATAAATTCCACTATGCTCTAAAGCAGTTACCAGAGCTTCATTGTTGCCATGAATCATGGCTATTTTTCGACCATTTGCTTGGACTTCCTTAAAGTCTTCTAGAACACACATTTCCGAGTAGGCTAACTTCAAACCAGCCCTTTCACCGTCATTATTCCCGTATATGGCCTCAAATTTAGAATTAAGTCCTTGGAACTCCTGGGCGGTAAAGGGTGATATTAAATCCCCTGCATGGAGTACAGTTTTAACTTCTTTCTGGTTGAATAAATCCACCGCTGATCTAATAGCCGGAATATTATCATGACTATCTGCCATTATACCAATTTGAATAATATCATACCCCCTTTCATAAACAATTCTAATCTTTATAGTTTTTCAACTCCAATAGAATTCAAATTTTCTATTGGTGAATATTTCTTATAAAAAAAGCTATGGTTAAAAAACGAAAGTAGGCGGTTTTTCACCGCCTTGGTGGATTGAACTTTTTTGGGGTAGTTTGTCAGTCTGTCTCCTATTATTTTCGGACTTGAATGTTTTGTCCAGGGACTCACAACATGAATACAGAATTTTCCCTGTCTACTGAATGATGATTTAGGTATTTACGATGGGTATTATTGGTCGGCTAGACCGGCCAGTGTCAATAATCCATTGCATTTTTTGTTGCATCTCAGCAAAGGAAACATAACGGTTGGCATACCCACTGGAAGGATCAGCCAATACTACCGTTCCAGCCATGGTGTTTATTCCTGTTAAAAGGACATAATGTCCATTTTTTCCAGGGTTCAAGAAGGACTCTATGTGGAGAATCACTGGTTTATTCTGAGAAATATAATTACCTTCTAACCTATCCCAGGAAACAAAGCCTTCATCCCAAGCTGACAGGCTGGTTCCAAATCGCTGATTAACACTTGCTACCGCATTTATAAGCCCATTGTGACTGGTTCCACTGGATGATGAAGTCCAAGCAGTGTAAGCTAACCATCCTTCGTCGACATAGACACCATACACCGTTAGGGCCATTTTTAAAGATGCCGGACCGCAGGTGTAACTGGTATCTTGTGGATCGTAACTTACCGGGTTGATTGAAACCCAGTCTTGATCCGCGGTCTTGTTAGTATCGTTAAGATCGTAGGGGATACTTGATTTGTATTGTTCTGGTTGTGGTATTCCCTGTACTCTTGGTGCGGATGGAGCTGGAGTTGGAGCTGATGATGTATATCGCACGATGTATCTAACTTTATACCATCTTTTACCTTTTTTTATCCACTTGTAGGCATATTTGGACTTTATTTTGGTGTACCTTCTGACGTATTTCTTTCTATAGGTACGTTTGTACGTCTTTTTATAGGCCTTGTAAGTCTTTTTATAAGCCGCGTTAACAGTTGGTGCATCATTAACCGACACTGCAACCAAATTTGTTTTTTCGCTGGGACTGGATGTACCTTCCAAAAGAGGAAAAGCACACAAAACCATGCACATCATTGTTAACAATGCACACAGTGATTTCAGTATTATTTTATCGCCCCCTAAATTTGGAGTATTCAATGCAAATCTATTAGTAATAATTACATCCTTTCCCACCTTATATAAATATTTTGATTTAAAATTTAAAAAAAAGGAGTAATTGGGCCATTTTTTAGATTTAAGTCCATTTCTATCGTAATTTTAGGTTGCCATTCCATCAATAAGCTCTTTATTAACTTTTTAAAAAGTTTAAATCCATTCAATGACCTTTTATTAAAAATAAAGCTATTTAATCACCCTTTTAACCATGCAAAAATATTGTATTTAACTAAGACCGTTATTTAAACTGCATATAGCATCTATGATATCTATTGGCCGTTTAATGGACAACAAGAGGAGATTCATAAATTTTTGTCCCTAAAGATTCTTAATTTCTATATTTTATTGATTTAAAATTAATAAAGAATTAATTTAAAATAAATAGGAGATTTTATAATTAATATGGACATTTTAAGAAATATTTAACTTGAAATAGTATAATAAATCCTTTAAATTAAAATATTTTATAAAAAAAGCAGCTACAGTCAGTATAAAAATAACTTGATTGATTAGTTAGTAAGATCATGAAAAATAATCTACCCAAAATATTTACGAACAACAGACCAATTATTATTTAGCAACTTAAATAGATTTGATTCGTGAAAAACTTGGGAGGAAGATTTATGGATATAATAACACTAATCATCATTGGAATAGTCGTACTGATTATACTGGGATTATCAGTCCGTGTAGTTAATCAGTACGAAAGAGGGGTTGTTTTCAGAGTTGGAAAGGTTATAGGAGTTCGAGACCCTGGACTTCGCCTTATAATACCCCTGGTGGATAGAATGGTTAAACCGTCCCTGCAAATAGTAACCATGCCCATCCCTGCCCAGAAAATCATTACCCAAGATAACGTAACCATTGATGTAGCTGCAGTGGCCTATTTTAAGGTAGTGGATGCCTATAAAGCCGTTGTTGAAATTGAAAATTACAATAAGGCTGTCAATCAAATATCCCAGACCACGGTACGGAGTGTTGTGGGGCAGTTCACCTTAGACGAGGTTCTTTCAGAGACTCCCAAAGTAAATAAGCGTATTCAAGGGATTATAGACACTCATAGCGAACCATGGGGGATAAAGGTTACCACCGTAGAAATTAAGGATATTAAATTACCCGACAGCATGCAAAGAGCCATAGCTCTACAAGCAGAAGCAGAGAGAGAGAAGAGGGCAAAAATCATATCGGCCGAAGGTGAATATCTCGCTGCAGGCAAACTGGGAGAAGCAGCCGACATCATAACTGAACACCCGGTGGCGCTCCAACTACGTATCATGCAGGTGCTCAGTAACATCGCTGCCGAAAAAAACTCAACTATAGTATTCCCTGCCCAACTACTTAACAGTATCCGCGATATTAAAGACTTTTTTGGATCTGAAATGTCTGCGGCAAAAGAAGATAAAAAGTCCAAATAGATGGGCAATGGTGGTTAAAAAAACTTTGAATTAGTCTGGGTTTAATGATATAACATCATTAACTCATTCAAATTCAAAAATAATTGATATAAGACTATTAAATAGTCTTAATGCGTTCTTTTAAGAGCATGTCGGCTGATACTGTAGTGTTTTAAGTATCTTCACCAAGTTAAAGGTATTAATCAACGTTTATTTTTTAAGAAACTTAGAGCATGAGTTTGGAAGTGGCAGCGGCTCAGGTTAACGTTGGTTATTCACGGAAAGTAGTTCCAACAATGCCCTCTGTAGTGAAAATTTTCCTCATAATAAACATGAGGATAGGCAGAATTGAAATAATCCCTGCCCTAGTTGTATTGAAACTTTTCGTTGATTTGTCAAAAGACTTTAAAGGTTCAACACAAAATCATAACAATAGATTCATACCCAATTTATAATTGTAAATAAAAAAAATGAACAAGGTGTTAATCAAATGTACGTAGTAATCCTGGGTGGTGGAAGAGTTGGATTGAACTTGGCATCTTCCCTAGTGGCAAGAGGGCATGACATCACTCTCATAGAAAATGACGAGAGTCTTTGTGGAAATTCAGCTAGTGAATTGGACGCCTTGGTCATATGTGGCAATGGAACTGACACTAAAACTTTGGAAGAAGCCAAAGTGGCTGATGCAGATGTTTTTGTAGCTGCAACAGGTAATGATGAAACAAATTTACTTTCCTGTATCCTAGTAAAGGAATACAATGTTCCTAAAATCATTGCCCGCCTAAGTAACCCGGATCATGAGGATGCTTTCAAAAAGGTCGGCATTAATGATGTTATCAGTCCAGAGTTAACAGCCGCCGGTTATCTGGAAAAGTTAATAAATCGACCAAAAATTGCTGATCTAATAGTAATAGGCAAAGGCAGCGGCGAAATACTTGATATGAGTTTGGAAAACAAAAAAACAGTTGGCAAAAAAGTGGGAGATGTCAGCCCCACTGATGAATATATAATAGTGGCCATTCACCACAATGGCGATTTGACAATACCCACTGCCGATATGGTGCTGGAGAAGGGTGATAAAATTTCGGTACTGGTAAAAACCCACGCTGTAAAGAAAGTGACAAAAATGTTTACAGGGTAATAGGATACCTATGGATCTTTTTACTCATTTTCTGGTTCCATTCACAATTTTAACCATTTTAAAACTTAATGATAGATTATCCGGTGCTTTTGGTGGCATATCAATCGATTTTGATGTAATAATATTTGCTATAGGGTTTCTTTCCCCTGAACTATTTATTTTCAGCCATAGGGGAATAACACACAGTTTTTTCTTTGGATTTTCCACGGCACTTATCTTCATCTACATCATTTCCAGACCGGCAGTTAAAGGCACTATTAGCCGGGTAATTAAACGTCGGATTAATGTAGAATTTGGTTGGTCAAGTGTTCTTTTAGCTTATTTTGGAGTTCTTACTCACCTTTTTTTGGATTATTTGACCACCGGAGGCATACCCCTCCTTTATCCTTTCTCTCTAACCCGATATACTGCAAATTTATACTACTACACCGACGCCATCACCACCCTAGTAGCCTTAGCCGTGCTAATAATTCTCTATCTCCGTTTAAATCCAAAATACAAGAAGATAGCCATGCTATCATTCATGGTAATGTTGATCTCCTTGGGGGGAATTAGGGCCTACCAAAAAATGGACGTGCTGCAGGAACAGACCTTAAGCGATGGTTACAAACAAATTACCGCCTATCCCACCAGTGACCTGTTCACCTGGAAATTAGTGGAAAGTGATGGCAAAGGTAGGTACCGCTATTACACTTATAACAACTTGGAAAACCGATCATCAGAAGTTAAAGAGGTTAACAACCTCACCATAATAAATGGATCATATTCATCGGCCCAAGAGGCCATAAAAATTGCGGATAACCTACCCGAAGTTAGGAAGTTTAAGTGGAATTCCTATTTCACTATTCTAAGTGCCGATTACAATTCAACAAATTGGATAATAAATTATTCTAACTTCATGGGAGCCCCTTGGAGTCCAGAAAACCTAACAGTGACGGTTCCAAATAATTAAAAAATTTTCCTAAAAGTTAAGGTTTACAACAAAACACAGCGCTGCGACCAGTAACCACTCCCCATCCACAAATAGATCTCTGGAAAAAACCTCTAATTTTCGATCTTTAGAGAAATAGTGAATATACCAGTACCCGTAAATTATAGAAAATGTAAATATCAGCCAGTACTGAACAAAAAGACCTTCTAAAACTACTATCAATAACCAGAGCAATAATGTAGATTGAATACCCAATAATAAGATTTTAGTCCTTGATCTTCCAAGAAAGACCGGTATGGTTTTTACGCCGCTCTTTTTATCCCCTTTAATATCCCTAATATCGAAAGAAATTGTGTTTATTAAAAATTTAACAAAAACAAAAAAGAAAATTAATGAAGTGATCCAAAATCCCGGGTAATAACATACCACCGGGATAAAAACAGCCCCTACTGTCCAACAAAGGGTAACACTGAAGTTTTTCATGCCAGGAATATTTTTTAGCCTTGGAATTTTAGGAGAAGCCTTTATACTATAAAATATGCCAATTAGAAGAGGGAATAAGAACACCATAATACTTAAAGGGTTCACTACCGCCCCCAATAACAGAGCAACTGCATAAGATATGACACATAGTGCTAGTAGAATTTTTTCCTTACCCTTAACATAAACTTCTCTTTCTGGAACATTTACTGAATCTTCTTCCAGGTCGGTGAGCCGGTTTAAGCTATATACAGAAAAGGTTGACAAGAAAACGGCAAAAAGCATTACAGCATTGGGTTGAACGTTTAAAAATTTAAACGACGAATATGTTAAAAAAACGCACACCAAAGATATAAACAAGGAATTAAAAACTAAAAAAGATATTAATCGTTCTGAAATAGATAAAAAAGTATCAAACAATTTTTTTAGACTTTTTAAGGTAGTATTCGAATAATTTTTCTCCCCAGAGGATTGCATCACGGTCATCACTTACCAAATCCATACTATAATCATAGGTTCCATCATCCAATGCCAATCCAAATGATAAGATTTCATCATTAACGGTAAGGGCAAGTTTAACATCCTCCTCTATCAACCACAATTCGAAATTTTCCTTGGAACTTATCTTGGTAAATGTTTCAGGGTCCTGGGCTGCAAGCTCGTAAATTTTATTCATAATGCTATTGGTTACTATGAGCTGGGTTTCTACTCCCTTTGATACCAGAGCAATCATGAGATTCGGAAATTCTGGATGAAAAAATGGTGTAATTCCCCTGAATTTTTTTGAATTGGATAATATTTCGGTGAAATTAGTGTGGGTCAGGAATATATCCGTTGGCTCCGATTCGATCAGGGATGAATTTATTAAAGATCCAATTTCCAGGATTAAATCCTCCGGTATGCCATCTATTTGATGTTCATTCCATAATTTTTCAAATTTTTTGGCCACGGCCACTGATTGGACCATGTCGATTAATTTTAATGTAAGGATCATACCAGTGGGAGATAGGATATAACGGTCCCCCTTTTTGTAGACCATATGCCTCTTTTCAAGTTCGTTCGTGCCGTGTAAGATTGTAGAAGATCTAAGAACGATACCTTCTCTAAGTTCAGAGAGATTTTTGGGTCCCTCTTTAAGATTAATCATTATTTTGGATCTAACTCCAGAACTTGCAAGGAAT
>JAUYBK010000091.1 GCA_030693105.1 Methanobacteriaceae archaeon
ATTACTTCTATTTTTTATTTTTAGGAGGAAAAGAATATGGTTAAAGAACATAAAATAAAATTCGATAATGAAATGGGCGGGGAATTTATAGATCATGGTATAAGTTACAAAAAGGTAGATAACAACACTATTGTTACCAACCACTTAAAGGAGCCTTTTGTTATTAAAGCTGGGGAAGAAAAAACCCTAGATGAAGAAACATTCAAATACCTTAAAGACAAAGGTGCTATTAGGTCAAAAGCCGAACAAAAAGAGAGAGAAAGACTCCGAAAAAGGCTTATGGCAAGACGCTCTGGACGCGCAGAACCTAAAAAGGAAATGCAAACAATTAGCGACCACGACAAATATTTAATTTTTACTGAATTACCGTACGAGGTATAATATGGCTATTGTTGTAGAATTAGACTTCGTTAAGGGGTTCCTTGGAATTCTCGACGATACTACAACTTATGACGAAGACATAGAATTACTCATCCCTCTCTATTTAAACGAAGTAACAAAAGATATAGATATCGATAACCTTACCGCAGAGGAAGTAATAGTAATGCAATCTTCTATCGCAGGTGGGATAGGTTGTCATTTATCTAAATCTAAACCAGCCTTTTCTCAAGGGCAAAATATTAAAAAATATGTTGTAGGAAAAATTCAAAAAGAATTTGGAGAGGCCAAGGCTGTAGACACTTGGTGTACATATTATGATTTAATGAAAGAAAAAGTTAATTCTGAAATCTCCGAAGGGAGTTTTGGGAGCTTTAAGAGGTTGGGTGTTGCTGATGAGTATCTTAACCCTTATTGAAGACTTAAAATTGGCGGGGGAGTCTTATACTTTACAAGTAGAAGCATACCCAGCTACAGCATTAGAAGACGCCTTAGGAAACTTGGGCAAAGTTTGGGTAACTGTTAAGGAAATATCCGGGACGATTCAAAAAGATGAACAAGGCAAAATATCTGAGGATGGCAGAGTCGAAACTGCAACTTATACGGGGTTTTTTGAACCAGATTTTGAAATTCCACACGACAAAGCAGGTGATTATAGGATTAAACACCAATTCCCTAGCAACCCTCCTTTTATTCGCTATTTTATCATTCGTAATATCGATAGGAACTTAAAAATGAATAATGAATTTCATCATTATGAAATGGAACTTGAATTAGCGAGGAAATGGTAACATGCTTGAGTTCTTTATTAGCCCAGTTGGGATGGCAATGGCAATGGCTGAGTTAGCTGCAATCCCACCATCAGTTGATAAAGGGAAAGAGGCACTTTGGGCCTTAGCCCCAGAGGTCGAGGAACTGGCTAAAAGTTTAGCTCCATACCGAAGTGGAGACCTCAAGGCAAGTATTCGGTGTGTTCCTACCAAGGACGGATTAAGGCTATATTCAAATCTTGATTATGCTTATTGGCAAGAGTATGGCTTTTTCCATAAAAAGGCAGGAAGATGGATTCCTGGAAAATTTTATATGACAAAAGCTATGGACGCATACGTAACAACAAAAAGTACTGATAATAAAATTTTTGATAAAATAGAACGTGAAGCCAAAAAAAAGGCAGCCGTGACAGCGGTTGCCGGATTAGGGTTAGCCGCCCTATTCGGGGTAGCCTCATTTATACTTATGGGGTTTTCTGCAATACTAAGTTCAAGAATGTGAGGATGTTACATGGAATACACGGCAGTTATAAAGCTTTTTCGCGAATTATGTGGGGATTATAACCCAGAAGAAACAGCTAATGAAAGACGGTTTTTATTAGCAACCGAGAACTATGAAGTTCCAATATTTGTCGAAACTGAACACCCGGTAGTATATCCTCAAATACAAATTTCCCCCTTTATATCTGAAAAAGAAATTTTTGAAGATGAACAGTGGGAAGATGGTCCAGGAATAGCCCCATTTGAAATTCCAGAAATTAATTATATAAAATCTAATACAGTAGACCATATAAAAGATGCAAGGTTTGCTTTAGATATATTAGGGAAAAACGACCTAGAAGTATATGAAATAAAAAAGGCGTTACAAGCAAGATATTGGAAGTTCATAAATGCTCATATCGGAGAATTCTATGACCCAGATAATTTTGTCGAAATCGAAATTGATGAGGTAGCAACTGGAGTTTATTCAACGAATGAATATAATTCCAATCTGGTGAGGATTGCAAGAGTGGAAGAGATAATTGACGATTCCCGGCAAATTTTAACTAAAGTTAATAGCTTAGAAGAAGTTATGGCCACACAAGGGAGTTGGTTTTTATCGGAAACAGATTTTTATGTTTACCCTGTTGCAGATATGGATAATATGAGATTTATTGAAATTATTCATGGATTTGTTCTCAGCGATGGACTTTGCACCAAAGAAAAAGGTCTTAAACAAATTATTGTTAGAACATCTGCAAAGGGTTATGACACTGACCCTGATGTTGATCGCTGGACAATGATGCTAGAGCTTCGTTTCAGCCAAAGAGAAATAAAAGACATTGGAAGAAGCTTTGCGGAGGTTGAAGTAGATGAATAAGAAAATTAAGAAGGAGTTAAAAATGATTGGTCTCGAAACTAATATGAGCCAACCAGAAATAGACGCTATAATTAGTGAAGAGAACAAAAAACGAAAAAGGCCTCTAACATTAGAAACAAAAGTAACTAGTGATGAGGTCGACCAACTCTATAAGAAATATTTTGGAGTTAATTTAAAAAATAAAATTTAAGGAGGATTATGTATGGTATACAACGTACCAAGCGTAAAGGTGTCTCACACCTACGGTTACGTGCCATCAATTCCCGCTGACGACCAGATATTTGGTTTAGTCGTTGAAGGAACTAAGGGTTCACCACATGTACCAGTATTAATAAGAACCCCAGAACAGTTATACCAACGCTTTAAGGTAAAGCTAAATGCTTACTTTGGAGTGGGTGGACAAGCAATCTACGTTACAAGAGCGGCATGCGATGCGGATAATGGAGGGGCAGCACCCACTAAAGCTAGCCAAATTCTATTAGACACTTCTGGGACAGCCCTTGAAGTGCTAAAATTGGAAGCAAAAGAACAGGGAAGTTACCCCATCAATCTTTCAGTATCCCCTAACAGTACTTCTGGTAACAATGTTATTATAGAAGAAGAGGGGTATGCCCCTGAATATTACATAGGGATAACTGGGATTCGAAATTTAGTGAACAGGATAAACAGAGAAAGCGACATTGTAGATGCTTTTTATTATGTTTGTCCAATCGGTGAGCCTAACTGTGTTGATGGTACTTGGGCTAAGGCCTTTAGCGCTGAAACCCAAGTAATGAAAGAAGGGAATGGAATATTAACTACTGTTTTACCAGGAACAGTGTTGGGCGAGCTCCCAATAGGTGGAGATGCAGACCTATATGTCGCCGGAAGCGACGGGACAACCGAAGCTTCACCAGACTATGCAGGCCAAATCCCAGATTCTAATGCAGCAACGGCACATGCGAAAGCATTGGCCTCGTTAGAAATGTACAAGCTAGCAGGAGTATTTACCACCCAAGTAACTACGGGAAGCGCCGCTGCTGTTCACGCAAAATATATTGAACACGTAGACGCAATGAACCAAGCAAACGTTCACGGATGGAGATTCGCAATATTAGGAGCTCCTGAAGGGGCAGCCAAAAGTGAAATTCTAAGTGCCGCCGTGGGGATTAACCGGGAGACTATTGCCTATCAAGGGCAAGGTTGTATCGATATGAACGGTATTGAATACACCCCCACCGAAGCTACACAAGTTATAGCTGGGAAAATAGGTGGAACTCGGTATCAGGATGCTATTTGGGGAGGAAAAATTGATAAAATCCTCGGTATTGTAAGAAATGGAGTGGTTGATAAGTTCATAACTGGACTTGTTAGAATGCCCGGTGAAGGTCCAGACGGTTTTGCTACTCATGAAGATACCATCGAATACAATGAAGCAGGTGTATTAACATTTGTGGAAGAAATTGATGGTATGAGAATAAGAGAAGGCCTAACTACTGCTCAAAATCCGGCAGAAACTGCCGAAGATGAACTTGCAGTTATGAGGATCATACGACACGTAAAATACCTCGTATATGACAGATGTTATGAAATGCTTGGACAAAATATGACCAGCACTTTCAAAACAGACTTGGAAGAAAACATAAAAACCGGTCTTGAAAAGCTCAAAACCGAAGATCGCTCTATAATCGATATCCCAGATAGTGGGTTATCTGCTTATACTGTAAGCGTAATGTTAGTTCCTAGAACAGTTCAAAAACAAGGTAAAGTTACTGTAAATGTATCTGTCACTCCAGTACATGCTGCACGAGAAATCGAAGCAACAGTAGTGGTGATGTAGAGGTGATCATATGCCAGTAAATGGAGTTTTTGAATTAGGATTACTTAAAATAAAGGGCGAGACCATAAAAATCGAAGAGATCACGGTTACATCTACTAGAGATGCAAACGAAAGATATACCAGTGATTCTTATGACTCTGCTGAAATTCGTCGAGGGCGAAAGAAAATCGATTTCACAATTAAGAGGGCCTGGGATAATGGCAGGCTTTCAAACATTTTTGATAACGGTGAAGAATTCGCTATCGTACTGTACAACAACGACGCAGTACCCCCAGCCCCAGTTGTAAAACTGGAAGGGTGTGTACTGTCCAAAGACCAACTAGGTACTTTCAGTGGAGATCGACCTGTAACACAAGACATAGAGGGGAAGGCTATTAGCCGAACACTATTATAATTCCCTCTTTTATTTATTTTTGGAGGATTAAGAATATGCCAGGAGTTTTTGACGAAACAAAAAGTGAAGAATTAGTAGGGGAAAATGAGCAACAAGAAGGGACTGTTTCCAATGAAGAAATTGCTCAGATGGAAGCAGACGCAGTTGAAGCTCAGAAAGATTTAAATAGGCGGAATTTAGAAAAGGTCAAGGAAATTGTTGCGACTAAGCAAAAACTTTTTGACCGAAAACAAAGACTTTTTGAGATAAAGATCCCGATCGATGAAGAAGAAGACGGGACAACGGTAATGATGAAATTTAAAGCTAGAAGGCTTACTCACTCTGAAAGGTCTAAAATGGAAGCTATAAAGCCTCCGGATGGATATTCCGATATCTCTGCTGAAGATTTTGTTAAGATGAAAAACCAAGGCTATG
>JAUYBK010000108.1 GCA_030693105.1 Methanobacteriaceae archaeon
AAAAAAGAATCAAAACTACTTTTTATCCCCCCATGTTTCACCAGAGCTTCATAACCTAGGTTTGATGCTTCCCTACTCCGGACTGCATCATCTACTCTTCAAATATACAAAAGAACCTGCTTACATAATGACTTCCGCCAACATGCCAGGGGAGCCCATGCTAATTCACAACCAGGAAATAGTAGAAAAACTGGAGGGAATTGCGGATTACTTCCTTCTCCATGACCGTGAAATCGTGAATCGATGCGATGATTCTGTGGTTAGATTCAGGGGAGGAGAGATGGCCTTTATAAGGCGTTCTAGGGGTTACGTGCCTGAACCTTACGATTTATCCAGTTTAAATAGTGAATTGAACGTACTAGCTTTGGGACCAGAAATTGATGTTACCTTTTCCATTTTAAAAGAGGGCTTGTGTTACGTTTCCCAACATATAGGGGACACCACCAAGTACGATACCTTCCTTTACTTGCAAGATACCATAAAATACATGATGGGCATCACCAAGACGGATAAGGTAGATTTAGTGGCTTGTGACCTGCATCCTATGTTCTTCACCACTAAGTTAGCACATGAATTAGCAGAGCGTTTTGGGTGCCCCGTAGTTAAAGTACAGCATCACCACGCTCACGCAGCCGCCCTTGGTGTAGACCACGGTTTAGAAGAGATCATATGCATCGCCGCAGATGGAGTGGGTTATGGTGATGATGGAAGTGCCTGGGGCGGAGAGATACTGCATTCTGAAGGAGCGAAATATGAGCGTTTGGCCAATTTAATGCCGCAAAAAATGCCGGGTGGGGATTTAACCACCAAATATCCGGCTAGAATGCTGATGGCCATTATCTGTGATCATTACGGTGCAGATGAACTGGTGGACCTGATGAAAAGTGATTACATTGACTATTTCCAGCACAAAGAGCGGGAAGTGGAACTGGTGGCCCGGCAGATGGTGAGGGATTTCAATATAACCACCACCACCAGTACCGGTAGGGTGCTAGACTCCATATCCGCGGCCCTCCAGATATGTGGAAAGCGAACCTATGAAGGGGAATGTGCCATGAAACTGGAATCTGTGGCTTACCAAGGTAAAGAAGATTCTGAAATTCCCCTCAAAATCACGAAAAATGAGGGTAGGAACGTTCTGGATACTTCTCAAATTTTAGTTTCAGTATTGGAGCGAAAACTTGAGGGAGAAAATATTGTCGACCTTGCTGCTTCTGCTCAAAATGCAGTAGCACGCGGTCTTGCTGAATTAGCAATTATTAGTGCAGAAAAAACTGGTGTGAATGTTATAGGCGGGTCTGGTGGTGTTTTCTACAACGAAGCCATTAGCATGACCATAAAAAACGCCGTAGAAGAGTCTGGTTATCGGTTCATCCAACATAAAAATAGCTGTGCGGGAGACGGATCGGTATCGCTAGGACAAGCCGTAGTGGCGGCCCTGAAAAATTCCTCGTGATATCCTAAAGGATCATATTTTTACTGGCAAATTTAGTGCGCGTATCTTTAAAGCCCTTTTTCTCTTTCCTAAATCGTTTAAAAGATTTTCAGCATGTTTTTTTGCCTTATCATAATCTTGGACTAGGTTTTGCAGATCTTCAGAAACATCTTCTCCTCGTAAGGCTCTTTCCTCCAGCATCTGCAGTTCTTGAAATTCATGCCCCGGGACTTTGATACGCATGGTGCCCTGACTAATGAATATCTGAAATTCCACGTCCTGGGAGATGTCGTAGTACTTTCGAGGTCTTCCCCGTTGAATCTTCTGGAAAGACGAACTTAGAAGTCCAGCTTCTTCCATGGCACGCAAATGTTCTATTATGGCCTTCTGACCTATTTCTAACTCGCGTGATATCTGACTAACGAAGCGTGGCTCGTCCCTGAGGAGATCTAATATGTTTCTGCGGGTTTTACAGCCCATAACATCCAGTAATAATTCTAAATCCATTTGCAACCACTTGCCTAAACGCAAATATTCTATATTTTTTATAATTATCTTCAAAGGTTTATATAACCTTTGGTAACTATAATAGAGAAAGGTTTATATAACCTTTGGTAACTATAATAATTAAAGGTTACTATTCTTACCAGCTCCATTAAAAGGTGACGCAATGAGCAAAGATCAAGATTTAAAGAACCAAAAAGACGATTTGGAATATTTAGAGTCCCAGATCAAAGAAAAAGATGAAAAAATTCAGGAGAATGAACAGCGTATTAGTGACTGCCAGGACCAACTGTTAAGAATGCAGGCCGATTTGGAAAACTACAAAAAACACACGGAAAAACGCATGCAGGAACATGTAGAGCGTGCCAATGAGGACCTGATAGTAAAAATCCTGGAGGCCTATGAAGACCTTCAAAGAGCTCTCCAATCAGAACCATCGGATAACCTTCGTGGAGGAGTAGAACTTATCTACCAAAAACTTCGCGGGACCCTGGAAAGCGAGGGGCTGGAAGAAATAACTGCTGAAGGAGAAAAATTTGACCCTTACCAGCACGAAGCCCTGATGGCAGAGAATAATGATGATTACGAAAACGGTTGTATCATTCAAGAGCTCGCTAAGGGCTACACCCTGAATTCTAAGGTAATAAAATATTCAAAAGTTAAAGTTTGCAAAAAAGGTGATTAATAATGGCTAAAACAGAGAAAATAATCGGGATAGACTTAGGAACCAGTAACTCGGCCGCATCAGTGTTGGTTGCAGGTAAACCAACCATAATCCCCAGTGCCGAAGGAGCTACCCAGTACGGTAAATCATTCCCCAGTTACGTGGCCTTCACAGATGATGGTCAACGCTTGGTAGGAGAACCAGCTCGAAGACAGGCAGTTACCAACCCTGAAAAGACCATTACTGCCATTAAAAGGCAGATGGGAACCAATTACAAGGTAGACATCGCAGGAAAACGGTACACTCCCCAGGAAATATCTGCATTTATCTTGCAGAAGATCAAAAAAGACGCCGAAGCATTTCTGGGCGAAGAAGTAAAAAAGGCAGTTATCACGGTACCCGCTTACTTCGACGACAACCAGAGGACAGCCACTAAGGACGCCGGTACCATCGCCGGGCTGGACGTGGTGCGACTGGTAAATGAACCCACTGCTGCCAGCCTGGCCTACGGTATCGACAAAGCCAGCGAAGATGAAATGGAAATTCTGGTCTTCGATTTTGGTGGAGGAACCCTAGACGTCACCATCATGGAATTTGGGGGAGGCGTATTCGAAGTCCGCTCCACCAGTGGTGACACCAAACTTGGTGGAACTGACATGGACGTCACCATCATGAACTATTTGGCCGAAGAATTCCAGAAAGAAACCGGCGTCAACCTCTTAAACGACGACCAGGCCGTGCAGAGGTTAAAAGAGGCTGCTGAAAAAGCTAAAATTGAACTTTCAACCACCCTCAAAAGTGACCTCAACCTCCCCTTCATTACCGCCACGCAGGACGGTCCTAAACACCTGACTCATACCCTCAGTCGGGCTAAAGTAGAGGAATTAGTGGACCCCATCATCAAAAAATGCTCTCATCCTATGGAACAGGCCATTAAAGATGCCAAAATGACCAAAGGCGACATCGACAAAATCATCCTGGTGGGAGGCCCTACTCGGATGCCCATCGTTCAGAAGTTCGTGGAAGACTACATTGGAAAACCAGCCGAACGCGGAATAGACCCCATGGAATGTGTAGCTGTGGGAGCTGCCATTCAGGGGGGAGTTCTGGGTGGAGAAATTAAGGACTTGGTCCTACTAGACGTCACCCCCTTATCACTGGGTATTGAGACTCTGGGAGGAGTTTTCACCAAGTTAATCGAGCGTAACACCACTATACCCACCAAGAAGAGTCAGGTATTCAGCACTGCTGCTGATAGCCAAACTTCAGTAGATATCCACGTGTTACAAGGTGAACGTCCCGTTGCATCTGGAAACACCACCCTAGGAAGATTCCAACTGATAGGAATCCCTCCAGCTCCCCGTGGAATCCCACAAATTGAAGTTTCATTCGATATTGACGCCAATGGTATTATGAACGTGTCTGCCAAGGATATGGGTACCGGTAAGGAACAGGCCATTACTATTACCGCCCCCAATAAACTTTCCGAGGACGAAATTGATCAGAAGGTTAGGGAAGCAGAGATGCACGCCGACGAGGACAAAAAACGACAGGAAGAAGTTCAGATACGTAACGACGCCGACAGTATGATATACACCTCTGAAAAAACCCTGGAAGAGTTAGG
>JAUYBK010000116.1 GCA_030693105.1 Methanobacteriaceae archaeon
GTGTTTGAATAAAAATCATCCATTTTTATTTATTTTTAAAATTACCCCCATTTTTTTTATTTGTAGAAGGTGAAGCACTTGAAACACTGGACTGAACGAATTGCATCTGATCTCACTAACTGGAACGTAAAAAAACATGTGGTAGCCAGCGGAACTTCCATATCTGGTTCCATACACATTGGAAATTCTTGCGACGTTTTTATAGCTAATGCGGTGGCTAATTCCCTGCAAAAACTTGGCGAGAACTCTAAGACCATATGGATTGCCGACGACCACGACCCCCTAAGGAAAGTGCCTTATCCTCTTCCTGAATCTTACGAAAAGTATTTAGGAATTCCTTACTCCCAGATCCCCTGTCCGGAAGGTTGCTGCGAAAATTTTGTGGTGCATTTCCAGAAACCCTTCCTGGAAACCCTTCCCGCATTTGGGATAGAACTGGAAACCTATTCCGGGTTTAAAATGTACCAGGACGGAGTTTACAACGATTACATTAAAAAATCATTGGAAAGAGCCCCTAAGATCAGGGAAATATTCAACCAGTACCGCGACCACCCCCTGGCTGAGAACTGGTTACCCTACAATCCCATCTGCAGTGAATGTGGGCGGGTGAACACCACCCAGGCCCATGATTTCCAGGGAACGAACGTCCACTACCAGTGTCAATGCGGTCACCAGGGAGAACGGGACATTACTTCGGGGGAGGGTAAACTCACCTGGAAAGTGGAATGGGCAGCCCGGTGGAAAATATTTGGCGTTACTTGCGAACCCTTCGGAAAGGACCACGCTGCCAGTGGAGGATCCTATGACGTTAGCAAAAGGATATCTCAAGAGATATTTGACTACCGTGCACCCTATCCAGTACCTTACGAGTGGATCACCCTTAAAGGAGATGCCATGTCCAAGTCCCAGGGAGTGTTTTTCACACCGGGTCAGTGGCTTAAGATCGGATCACCGGAAACCCTTTATTATTTCTTATTCCGGAGTAAACCCCTTAAACACAAGGACTTCAATCCAGAAATGCCGTTTTTAGACTTCATTGACCAGTACGACCGGGTGGAGCGCATTTATTACGGGATAGAAGAAGCGGCCTCTGATAAGGAAGAAGAGAAGCTAAAAAAAATATACGAAGTTTCTCAGATCAAAATAGGGGATGAAATGCCATTCCAACCTTCTTACCGTTTCCTAACGGTGGCTTACCAGATAAACCAAGATCCAGAAATGGTTTACGGAATATTAAAGCGTAATTCACAGCTTTCTGAGGAGATGGAAGTACGGTCTTACGATGAAATTGGGGAGACTGCTAGAAAACGGTTCCAACAACGTTTAGACCAGGTTAAAAACTGGTTAGAACATTATGCCCCCCCATTTGTCAAATTTCAGGTACAGGAAAAGATTCCGAGTTTGGAACTTAACCCCTCACAGGAAAAATTCCTCCGGGACGTAGCTGATGCCCTGGAACTGCGAGATTATACTTCAGAGGAACTGCACGACGAGATGTATCTCATACTAAAAGAACACGGTTTAAAACCACCAAAGGCTTTCCAGGCCATTTATCGCGTGGTTATCGGTCAGAAACAGGGCCCCCGAGCAGCCTCATTTTTACTGTCCCTGGATAAGGACTTTTTGATTAAGAGGTTGCGCCAGGAAGAATAGATATATTTTAGATTTAAATTGGGAAATTATGTCTGTTAAACTCGTTGAAAGAGAAGTTCTCAGTCCACTTGGCGACAAAGAGACTAAAAAACAGAATTTAAACCCCTTTCCAGATGATTTTGAGACCGTGGCCCTGTTGGACAACACCAAACCCGGCGCAGACGTTATACTGGAGATTTTAAAGGATTTTCTTGGAAAAAGAAAATTCTTGGATGTTAAAAAACCTGCAGGAGCACCTGCCACTTCTGAACAGTTGAAAAAAGCAGCTCATTCCGATTTGGCCATCTTGGCCCTGGGGGACTGTGGTTCTTGCACGAGTTGGGTAGTACTGGATGCTATTCGCTTAGAATATATGGGAACTCCTACCATTTCCATCTGCTCGGATGATTTCATTCCCTTTGCCCGGGAATTGGCTTCCTCCCACGGTTCAAATGACCTGCGGATGCTGGAAGTGCAACACCCCATTGCCGGACTTTCTCACGACGAAATCGAGTATAAATCTCTTAAAATCATTCCCGCACTACGATATTTACTGCAAATTCCATAAAGAAGATTCATATGGCTGGCAAAGAAAATAAAATAAATTTCAAAAACCAGACTTGCGGCTGTCTTATAGACGACCTTCTCCGGGGAGAATATTGTAGGGAAAAAGATGACGGTGAAAATATCCTGATTAACCCCGAAGCTGAGAAAATAAGTCACCAATTCTATTTACGCCATTTAACTGACGGCTTACCCATTATCCCTCCCACGAAAGAGCGAGTTTTAAAGTTTCTGGAAAATTCTAACAGAAAAGGTGATGATCTTATTGCAGCCCTACCTCCACGTATGGGAAAAGCAACGGTGGAGAAGATAGCTGTTAACGCCGTGATGGCCGGTTGTTTACCGGCTTTTATGCCAGTGGTAGAAAACTCCATTAATGGTTTATCCATGGAATGGTTCAATCTGGCCGGATTGAACGCCACCACCCATCCCGTGGCCATCTGCACCATTGTTAACGGCCCCACCATTAAAGAAATAGGTTTAAACAGTGGTGTGGGATGTTTAGGTCCAGGAAGCCTGGCTAACGCCACCATAGGTCGGGCTATTCGCCTATGTATGCTTAACATTGCCGGTGCAGTTCCAGGAGTTGGAGATCACGCTACCCATGGTTCTCCTGCTAAGTACAGTTATTCTTTTGCGGAAGCGGAGGAAGAAACCCCATGGGGGCCATTAAATGTGGAAAGGGGTTTTAAATGCAACACCGTGACCTTAATGGGAGTTGAAGGGCCGCACAACGTTAACGATCACCGCAGTACCACTGCCGAAGACCTCCTGGACACCATTGCCCACACGGCCTCCACTGCCGGTTGCAACAACAGCCATGTTCCCGGTGAAATTCTGGTAGTGATGAGCCCCGAACACTCCTGGGCCCTAGAAAAGCAGGGATGGACTAAAAACGACGTAAAGGATTATTTGCACCAAAACATGACTGTCCCGGTTCAACTAGGCGACCGTGGTGGTAGAAAATTAGACTCAAAATGGGATATTAATGGAAAGGTGCGTATAACTCGTTCCTCAGAGGATGTGGTCCTGGTGGTAGCGGGTGGCCCGGGAAGACATACCATGATTGCCCCGGGTTTCGGTGCAGGTTCCCAGTCCGTAACCGTACCCTTTTAATCAATTGGTTAAAGGTCGGTTTTATTCCCCACCCTTTCCAGTTCCGCTTCCCAAGTTGCCGGGTTATTTTTATGTACTCTTCCAATAGCAGGCGGCACTCCGCCATCTCCCGGGTGATGACTTCCACCCCTTCCTCTTTTTACAGTTTTTTTGGGCCTTGAAGAGTTTTATTTTCGCCGATACCCACTCGGCGAATTCCGTAAAGAATAATAATCCCCGAGTATATAGTGGATGGGAACAGAGTTGTGTAAAGAGTGCAATTTCTGTATCAGAGCCTTTAAGTCTTCCTGAGTTTTCAAAACAGTCCATTTCGCCGTGTAGAATAACAAAATTGTACTGAAGGAGCCTATTATGACCGCGGCCAACGATTTTATCATTTTCAACCAAAACCACACCAATAGGGATTCCACCTTCCTTCAAGCTTTGTTTTCGTCTTTTATAACTTCTTCCATGAATTGAAGATGCTGGACGTTGATAATCAGTTCCCCTGGTAAAAAAGTTTTGGGATCAATTTAAAATAAAAAAATAAAAAAGTGGTTTTAAGTAGTTTTTAAACTGCTTAAAATCCTTTCCAGGGTCGCTGTATCAGTATCCGGAGATGCATAGGCTGCAATGTAGATTCTGCCGTTTTTGACCCATAAAGCTACAGTGGTGTACACTTTGGATGCATCCGGGTTGGGATTGGAAAGCATAGTAGCCTGGACACCGTCCACCTTCAATGTCTTTTCCGATGTGAATCCCTGATTTTTATATTCAGTTTTCAGTTGATTCAGGATTCCTTCTAAAGCCGAATTTGAAAGACCAGAACCACTGACACTAGCTACTGCAAATCCTTGTTCATCAGCATCGTTTCCCACTGCTATGATTCCTGTTGAACCAGAAGGCGTGGAAACCGCCTTGGTGGCGTTTTCACTCCAGGTCCCTGGATACTGGAAAGTTACCCCATTACCAGAATAAGTTTTGTTCGAAGCCCATGGATCGCCGGTACAGCCTGATGCAGCAACAACCACTGCCACTATGGCTAAGATGTAAATTAATCGCTTCATTTCATTCACCAGAATTTATTATTATTAATTATGTAAATCTATTGATTTAACTTAATAATAAAGTTTTGTTTAACTGGTGATTAAAAAAAATATAAAGGATAGGGTGACTTAATACCTTCTCCTGTCCCCTAACTCTTTCATTTTACCGGGGTTCCAGCCGCCAGATGCCGATTTGGACCTTCCTACTTGCTGCACGTAGCCTGTGATCCGATCATACCATTCTACTTCTTTTTCCTCTCCACAGGACGCACAGTTACTCTGCAGTCCTTTCATCAGGGTTTTGCACTTGATGCAGAAGCTGAGAGCAGAACTGTAGGCCCAGAATCCTATGTCGGAATTTTTAGCAATCTTATTAGTCAAGCTCATCAGGGACTGTGGGTCGGAGTGGGCTTCTCCCATGAAGGCGTGGAATATATGTCCACCCAGGGTTAGTTCGTGGAACTTCTCTTCGATGCGGATCTTCTCGGCCATGTTCACGTCGGAATTTACCGGTACGTGGGAGGAGTTAGTGTAGTATGAAGCCTGTTCATCTCCCTGAGTAACGGCATCGTCCCCAAATTTCTCCTTGTCCAGCATGGCGAACCGGTAGGCAGTAGACTCAGCGGGGGTTTGGAGTACGCTCCATCGCAGGCCGTTATCATTTTTGAGTTCGTCGGCCCGCTGGTTAATGTACTGCAGGACTTTCAACCCTAACTTACGGGCGCCATCATCCTCGATTCCTACTCCACAGTGGGACAATAACATTTCGTTCAATCCCACGAATCCAAAGGACATGGTGGAGTTTTCCACCCGGTAGTAGCATTCTTTTTCAGATTCCTGACTCAAGAAGGGGAGTAATTTGTAACTATTAAGACAGTTCAGGGCCTGTTCTCTACGCAGCATCAGCACTTCCTCCGCTAAGTGCAGATATGAGTCCAAGTATTCGAATATTTCCTCATCGTCTCGAGATTGGTAAGCTAATCTAGGTAAGTTCAGAGTCACATAAGCTAAATTACCTGTCCTTAGACAGTCTTTCTCCCAGTCCCCCGTCCAGTTGTCGCTGAGACTGGTCCGGCAGCCCATGTAGTTGGCCATGTTACCCCGATAGCTGGGGAGCATGTTCATGAAGTAAGCAGTACCGTATTTAGCGGATAGTTCATGCACTAATCCTACATCGTCGGCAAATTCGTCTTTTAAAACTTCTTTTCTTAAAGCGTAGATGGTGTTGGGGAACAAGTGTGGTTTTCCATCGGAATCTCCTTCGAGTAAAGTTTCAGTGAATGCTTTTTGTAGAATACGGGTTTCATCTTCAAAATCACCGTAAGTCCCCACCAGTTGACCTTTAGGACCGTAGGCAGGTTCATCCTGCAAGAAATCAGGTACTGTGAATTCCAGATTTATGCTGGTAAATGGTACTTGGCTTCCGCGGGCAGCGTAGGCCATATTCAAGTTGTATATGAACATCTGCACCGCCTGTTTCACCTTTCCATAGGGTAATCCGGCGGCAAATGGTGCTACGAAAACGTTCCAGAGACTCATTGACTGTCCACCGCTCATGTTCTGTTGGGCGGCCAGCATGATCTCTCCCGAGTGGTTCATTAGGGTTTCGATGTGGTTAGGTGGGCCAGCTACGGAGGTGTGATCGCCGGTTCCATCTACTTTAAGACCATTTTTTATGAAAAATCTTAGATCGTGCTGCAAGCAGTTTAGGGGCCTGCCCGCGAAAAATTCCAGATCGTGAATGTGTATGTCCCCGCTCATGTGAGCGTCAGCTAGTTCTGGAGGTAAAATATTCAATAAAGCATATTGCTTCAGGGCCTCGTCTGCTACGTACTTGTGGACGGTTTCCGGGTTGTGGATCATGTTGGCGTTGTCCCGGGAGCCGTTCTGTATAAGGTTGGTAATGTTGTACACCGGGATCCCCAGACGGGTGTATTTACGCCTGATAGTTTCCAGGCCATGCTCCACCAGTTTGGTGTTCACCATTTCCCTGATCATGGGGGCGGTTAGATAATCAACTTCCAGCTTGCTAAGTTCTTTGAAGACTTCAGTAGCTAGTTTATCAGCCAATTCTGGCGAGGCGCCGGTTTCTACCACCAGAGTCTTGGCGATCTTGCTCTTGTCGAAGGGTTCAATAGTATCACGTGTGGTGCGCACCCGAAGTTGGTTGGTCTTCATGTACTTCTCGGCCATCTTGGGGTCTGCAACTTTCAGGGATTCGTATACCCACATCTTAATTTCCTTGGTGGTAATTCCATCATAGGACGAGGTAGCTACTTGGGAAGCGATTTTCTCGGCGGTCCACACGCTAGAACCAACCAATATACATGACTTAACTATCTTTTCGTGACTGAACTTTTCAAATATCCCGTTGTTCTTCAAGACGCAGTTCTCCGCCTTGGTGGGTAAAGCAGCAATAATACGGGCATCCTTCATACTAAATCCTCCGGCTTATTATACTAAAAATTAAAATTTTCCCCCCGACTATAGTGGCCAATAAAAGGCCTTTAAATCTACTTTTTATTATTACATAGGCCTTATAATAATTTTCGCTTTTATAAGAACACATCAAGTGAACTCTGCTTGGAACGGTCACTTTCAAACAGGGAGTTTATACCTGACTCTAAGAGCTCGATTCTTTGCACCAAGTAGGGGTCTATAGGGTATCTTGAAGCCAGTTCCTTGGATATTTCCAAGTATT
>JAUYBK010000119.1 GCA_030693105.1 Methanobacteriaceae archaeon
TTATAATCCTGTTTTTATCTAAATCGGATGCATAAACTCCTATATCACGATCTAAAAGAGATTTTAAGGCAGATTTCCCTTCCACTCCTAATCCAACTACAGCAGCCCTCATTCAACCTACCATAACTTGATGATCATATTAAAAACTTCTTAATGATATTAGGGGAATATATATGAATTAGTTTTGCAATTACAATATTTAACTGTAACTAGGGGGTGTTTTTAGCCATCTCAAATTGGTCTAATGAGTCATATCTATAAGAAATCAGGGTTAAATAATATTCAGGTACCCTAAAATACTTTTTTAAGATAGAAACACTTTTAAGGGGCTTTAAGTTTTCTGGTGGAGGATTACTTCGGAGTGCAAGTCCCGGACTTGGAAGTTTTTATTTATCACCCGGATATAATACTAAACTAAGTTATCAAGATCATTTAAGAATTCAAAAACGGCAATTAGGGAATCATCCTAAAACAAACTTTCATAATTTGAAGTAGTTGCTTTTTGGAAAACTAACAGGTGTCACTATGAAGAACCTTTCACGAGAGATCATAAAGCGTATTGAAGACATTGCCCAACCAGTTAAAATAATGCATGTTTGCGGGTCCCATGAACACACCATAATGCAGCACGGAATACGATCATTACTACCTTCTGAAGTGGAAGTAGTGGCCGGACCCGGCTGCCCAGTGTGCTGCGTCCCAGCTCGGGAGGTAGATGAATGCTTGGAACTGGTTCGCAAAGGAGTTACTATCGCTACTTTCGGCGACATGCTGCGCGTCCCGGGTAGTAATGGATCCCTGGCAGAGGCTAAAGCCGAAGGAGCCGATGTAAGAGTAGTTTACGGTGTTAAAAACGCGGTGGAAATGGCCCAAAACCCAGACCAGGAAGTGGTTTTCATGTCCGCTGGCTTTGAAACTACTGCACCAACCACCGCATCTGAACTGGTATCCGGATGCCCCGAAAACTTCTCCATATTATCCTGTCACCGTTTAATACCTCCTGCATTACAGTTTCTCATTGAGTCTGGTGAAGTCAACCTAAACGCCCTCATAGAGCCTGGGCATGTTTCCACCATAATAGGAACTCACCCTTACGATATATTCTCTGAAAAATATGGTATTCCCCAGGTAGTGGCCGGGTTCAACCCCCTGGATGTGCTGATGTCAGTGTACATGATCCTCAAACAAATACACGAAGGTAAGGCCCTGGTCCAGAACGAGTACCAAAGGGCGGTACGGGAAGAAGGAAACCTTAAAGCCCAAAAACTCCTAGAAGAAGTTTTTTATATAAAAACCCGGGAATGGAGAGGGTTTCCGGATATTCCGGATTCAGTTTACGAAGTAAGGGATGAATTCTCCCATTATAATGCCCGGGAGAAATTCGACCTCCACGTGGAACCCTCCCCGGAAGTGGCCATCGGTTGTATATGCGGCCCCATACTCCGGGGAGTGGCCCGACCCGAAGACTGCAATCTGTTCAAAGAACAATGCACTCCCATTAATCCCATAGGGGCTTGTATGGTCAGTAAAGAGGGGACATGCAACATAGCCTATCGCTACGGTTCGTTTAAATGATTTTAAAAAAATATCCATTGATTAAAAAGGTGATATTATCTCCATCAAGGCTATAGCTCTCGACGTGGATGGTACTATCACTGATAGGAAAAAAAGACTTTGCCCCGGGGCTCTGGAAGCCATATTGGGGGTGGAAAAGAAGGGACTCCCGGTTATAATTGTAACAGGTAACATCCTCTGCTCCACCAAAACCATATCCATACTCTTAGGTACAACGGGGGGTTTGGTAGCGGAAAATGGGGGCGTCATCCAATGGGGTGATGAAATAAGCCTCTTAGGAAACATTGAAAAATGTGAAAAGGCCTACCAACACCTCCGAAAGTTTCACGACATTAAAAAAGTGGAATATTCATCATCCCGGGTTTCGGAGATAGCACTGCACCGTACCTTGCCCGTGGAAAAGGTGAAAGAAGCCCTTAAAGGATGGGACATAGAAGTCTACGACACCCGCTTTGCACTACACCTCACTGACCCTGCCGTGAATAAAGGCACTTCACTTCTTAAAGTAGCAAAAAATATGAAAATTAAACCGGAAGAGATAATGGCCATCGGCGATAGTGAAAATGACCTTGAATTTTTAGAAGTAGTGGGGTGGAAGGTGGCAGTGGCCAACGCCGACCCAGAACTTAAAATGAACGCAGACTACGTCACCAATAACCCCTACGGTGACGGAGTGAAAGAAGCAATTGGGAGGTTCGTTCTGTGATAGAAGAAGTAGCATACGGAGCCCTGGACAAGGCCCTTAAAGTTGCAGACGAGGTCGAAGTCTATGTGGGGACTGAAGAAGGAATGGATGTAGACATTCAAAAAGACAGAGTGGGCTTTGCCAAGGAAGTTTACTCCATGGGATTGGGATTTAGAGTTATTTTTGATAGTAGAATGGGCTTTGCTTACACTACCAACCTGAAACTGATAGAAGAAACTGTAAAAAAAGCAGAAGCTAATGCCAAAGCCAACCTACCCGACGAAAATTTTACCTTTGCCCACAAACTCAAATATTCTGATGTCAAAGGTCTTTACGATCCTCGAGCAGAATCTATGGACGTAGAAGATGCTGTTGAATTTGGAAAGCTTTTAATATCCACGGCTCTGGACAAAGGATGCCAACCCACATCTGGGGGATATGTAGCTGGATATGGGAAGAGCATACTCCTAAATTCCAACGATGTAGAGTGTAAAAACGCTTCCACCATTTTTTCTGGCTTTTTGTCTGTAAACGCCCCGGACGGGGAAGGGGTGTCCACGGCTCACGAATCGAATTCATCCTGCACTAAAGAACTGGAGGCAGAAAAAATAGCCGGACAAGCCTGTAGTATTGCCCTGCAATCTCGGGGAGGTCAGCCAACCCCGACTGGAGACACCACGGTGGTACTGGACCATCACGCTGCAGCCGGACTGCTTTCCACCTTCACCCAGGCCATCAACGGTGACAATGTACAACGGGGAAGGTCCATTTATGCCGGGAAAGAAGGAGAAACCGTAGCATCTCCGGATCTAAGTGTTTACGATGATGGTACCTTAAATGGGGCCCTAAACTCGTCCCGGGGTGATGGTGAAGGAACACCCAGCCAGAAAACCACCATCATAACCGATGGAATTCTGAAAAACTTCCTCTACGATATCTACACGGGCCAGAAGGGTAAAATAGAGAGCACGGGTAATGGTATGAGATCATCATATGCGGACATGCCATCGGTGAGCCTTTCCAATTTGATACTGGATTTCAAAAACTACCAGGAAGGGGGTGAAGTCCGGAAAGGAGTCCTAGTAACAGATGTCCTGGGGGCCCACACCGCCAATCCTATATCCGGAGACTTCTCGGTGGAGGCAATGAATGCCTTTCACATAGAAAATGGAGAAATAACCCGGCCAGTGAAAAAAGCCATGCTCTCCGGGAACATATTCGAAATCCTAAAAGATGTAAAAGGACTTTCCGGAGAAAAACGCCAACTGGGGCCCTTCATAATTCCTCAACTGTTATGTTCCAGTCTGCGCATAGTGGGATAGTTCCATGGGAATAACCATAAGTGGTGGGTGTTGACATTTAACATTCTTAAAACCTATTATGAGGTCAGCCGCAACCAAAGATCCTCAAAATTGAGAAAGGCAATTTTGACCCCTGCTAATTTATCGGAAGTAAGTAGGGATAGTTCATTAGAATTAAGCCAGAGAAGTTCCTTAACATCTAATGGTACATCAGATAATTGGAAAAAACTTTGGAGAGAACACCAGCGTATTTTAGAACTTTCCTGGGATCAAGATGTAGCTGAATCTTATCAGGGAGCAAGTCTTATAGAGATCCCTGATAAACTCCCCCATTTTTCTTTTATGGATCTTAAAATCAGGATCGCAGAGAAAATCTTCCAAGAATGTATTTTATGTCCCCAAAAGTGTCAGGTGGATAGAAACCTTGAACCAGGTAACTGCGGTGTTACCGAGCCTAGAATATCATCGGAATTCCTGCACATTGGTGAAGAACCTCCCCTGGTCCCCAGCCATACTGTATTTTTTTCGGGCTGTAACCTGAACTGTGTGTTCTGCCAGAACTACGACATCAGTACCAACCCCCAAAACGGGAAATTAATCAATCCTTCTGTACTGGCCCATAGAATTGACCAACGCCGGAGGGACGGCTCGCGCAACGTTAACTTCGTGGGAGGCGACCCTGCTCCTAATTTACTCTACATTTTAAAAACCATGCAGTTAACCCGAGAAAACATTCCGGTGGTGTGGAACAGCAACATGTACCTCTCCCAGGAGTCCATGAAACTTTTAGATGGTTTTGCAGACCTCTATTTGACGGATTTCAAGTACGGTAATGATGAATGTGCCTTAATGTTATCTGGTGTTACCAACTACATGGGAGTGGTGGCTCATAACCATAAACTGGCGAAAAAAGCGGGGGATGTGATAATAAGGCACCTGATATTACCCGGTCATGGGGAATGCTGTTCCATGCCTATTCTGAAGTGGGTCTATAAAAATTTAGGTTCGGACGTGGTTTTAAATATTATGGGCCAGTACCGGCCCTTATATCAAGCATTCCGATATTCAGATATCTTCTGCAGGATCTCACCCCGTGAAGTGGGGGCAGTGGTGGACTATGCGAAAGACTTAGGGTTTAGAAACATCATAAACTAATTAAAATAGCACGTACAAGATTATTCACACAGATGTAACTTTAAATATATTTTTAGGAGTCGTTCTCCAGATGAAGTGTGATAACTGCGGTTCAGAATTCAGGTCCGGGGATGTTTACTGTCCTCAGTGTGGAATGGAACTTTTCCAAAGAAAGTACAAACCACCTAAAACTGAAAAAAAATCATTAAGGGATAGTGAAGACTACAAACCTCTGCAGAAAAAATATATGCAGGGAACGTACTCGAAAAAAGAGGAAGAAGCCTGGTACCGGGAAGAAAAACCGCAGTACTATGAAGAAGGTTCTTACGATTATTCCGATAACCGAGATTACTCCGATTATGATGAATATCAGGAATATGAGGAAGAAAAACGAGGATCAGCATGGGGAACAGTGGGCATGCTTTTACTACTGGCTTTGGTGGTGGGTTTTGTAATTGGCATTTTAATATTCTCCAGTAACTCCCAGAGTATCCCCCCGGTTAAAATAGGATAGGAAAAAGGATTTTTGTTTTATATTACAAATTCGCCATGAATTATGCGGTTTTTGAGTTCTTCTGCCAGTTCTCGGGCGCGTTTAAGGTCAGACTGGCGGCAAGTTACCGGTATTGTCAAGTGTTCCCCTTCCCAGTCCATTTCGACCTGACCCGTTTTCATGTGGAATATTTGGTAGGGGCAGGCAAACTTGCACATAGAGCAGCCAAAACACTTCTTAACATTTAAAAGGTTATTCTGGAAAGCACCAGTGGGGCATCGTTCCTCCACCAGGCACTGCTGGCAGAGCCGACAGTCTTCTTCATCATATGCAGGTCGTTCTTCCACGTCCCTCCACACGGAACCGTAATCCGTTGCACTCAAGATGCTGTGTCTTCCCCGAATATCAGCTATGGGGAGTTTAATGTCCTCATTTTTAATGAACGTATTTTTAAGTATAGAATCGTCCAGCACGGGGATGGCAGTGGCCACGCTGTTGTAAACTTCCGGCCCGGCCCCGGTGCGAAAACCACCCAGATAATGAGGGTCCATTTCATGCATATCTGCCGTTAGCATCATGTTGGGCTTCGCGGGACTGCTCCTAGTTCCAGGCCCAATGAAAATCCCTTCCGAGTCATTCAGGAGTACCTTAGCTCCTTTTGTGAGGCTGTTAAGTTGGGGGTCGTTCTGGAGGGGGTTTAACTCCCCACAACCCGAGAATGAAATTCCTTGGAATGGCCCGTTCATGTCTACGGCGTTGAATATAGATGAGATTGGTTGGGAGGTGGGGTTTACAAATGCAGTGTAGTTTTTAAAGGCAAACCTGGTCCCCACCATCTGGGCGGTCTGAAAGTCATTTAGGGTGGGGCTTGATCTTATGATCTCCCCCTGCCATGATTCCACTTCCACTTCTATTTCTTCACCCCGCACCAGATCCTTGAAGAGGAAACCTCCTCCATACTGGGGGTCGTTGATACTGTGGTTGGTTCCGTAAACCATCAAGTCAACGGACCCCAACCATTCATTGGGGCATGGTCCAGGAAATCCGGGCACACCGTTTAACAGGATACTTTTGGCCTTTTTAAATGTTCCAGCTTCGGCCACTGGCAAGTGGAATATGGCAGCAGTTCCTGACATAATACCACAAGTACCCGTGGTTATAACGTCCACACCATTCACACGGGTTTCATCTCCATCTAGAACCATTATAGTGATTTCTTCGGCGGTGAATACCGTTGCTTCGCCCCTTTTTATCTTGCCTCGTATCTCTTCTAAGCTACGCTTCATAAATGAGCCCCTGATGATTGCAATTAATTCTTTAGTTTCTAAGCACTATTGATTTATCTACATAATTTTTATCCTGACTCTAGCTTAAAACCCCCCATTCAAAATCCTCCAAATTCTGGAGGATAGGAAACCACACCTTTGACACCATTCAAAGCCCCTTCTTGAAGTATAAGAATCATAAATGCTTCATCCGACCATGAAAAAGGTGCCCCAATCCCTTTACTCGAGGCCATAACAAAACCAAAACGAGGATAGTATTCTGGATGTCCTAAAACGGTTACAATCTGATGGCCCTGCTTACGAGACTCATCTAACCCTTTCTCAATCAGAATTGTCCCAATACCCTGATTTTGATAGGATGGTAAAATCGCTACTGGAGCAAACGCCAGAGCATCCTCCACTCCTTTTGAACTTTTGATGCGCGCGGGACTAAAGAAAATGTGTCCTACGATCTTCTGGTCTACAAAGGCTACCAGTGAGATGTAGTTACCATTTTTTCTAAGTTTATCAACTAAAACAACTTCTTCTTCACCCGCAAAAGCCTGTCGAAGCACTTCCTCCACTTGGGGAAAGTCTTCTTCTTTTTCGGTTCGGATTGTGATACTAATATTTTTACCAGCTTTCATACCTATCTTTACTAAATTTAGAATGGGAAGATAAAACTGTTATATTCAAATAAAAATAAAGGAAAATTTTATAACAGTCTAGATAAACTTTCCCGAACGGCCTGCCCTACAAATTCCAGTGCTTCGGGCATTTTAGACCCCTCTTTTCCTGCACCCTGGGCCAGTTGTGGTTTACCTCCACCACCTCCACCAAGTACACCGGCAGCTTCTTTGATAATCTCGTTGATCTTAACTCCCCTTTCTAACGCTTTTTCAGATGTTGCTCCCACTATATTACCTTCGGGGCTTCCCAGGACAGCTATATCTATATTTTCTTTCTGGACCAGTTCAGTAACGATTTTAATCATCTCCGCCATTTCAGCGTCAACTGTTTTCCGGATGAATTTAAGACCACCCATTATTTCGGCCTTTCCAGATAGTCCTTCTTTTTTAAGGGCAGCTACTTGTCCCTGTAACCTTTTAACATCGTTCTTAAAGGCCTTCCATTCATTGAAAAACCGGTCTGCAGTTTTGGGGAGCTGGGCTGGTGTTACCTTGAACACCGCGGCACTATCCTTAAGCTGGGTTTCACTCTCCTGCATGGATAGAATGGCCGCTTTCCCTGCTGAGAATTCCAGACGTTCCACTCCGTCCTGTATCCTTTCGGTCTTATTTATCTTAACCAGGCCAATATCCCCCGTACAACGGACGTGGGTACCGGCGCAGGCCTGAACATCTACATCTGGTATTTGCACTACCCGGATACGGGACCCGGGTACTACTCCTCCCTGGTAGAGGACAAAGCCGTAGGTCTTCTCAGCCTCGGTACGGTCCATCCAAGTGGTGGTGACTTTCCGGTTATCCATCACCCACTGGTTGGCCAGAATCTCTATCTGGTGCAGTTCTTCCGGTTTCACTCGTTTGTAATGTGAAAGGTCAATTCTAGACTTATTAACTCCCTTCTGGGCTCCTGCCTGCCAGATGTGGTCTCCTAAGATATGCCGGGCGGCAGCCACTATAAGGTGAGTGCTAGTGTGGTTGCGGGTCAGTGCCAGGCGACGTTGCCAGTCTACCTGACCCTTAACACTCATACCCTCTTTTAAATTGTCTATATTTTTGGGTTTAACCTGGTGCAGGACCACCGCACCCACCTTCTTGGCGTGGGATACCTTAAGTCTTTCACCCCGGATTTCCAGATAACCTATATCAGACGGTTGGCCTCCTCCTTCGGGGTAAAATAGTGTTTGGTTAAGTATGATCCCGTTTTCGTAGAATCCCAGTATTTGTGCTTGAAATTCCCGGTCCTGAGGGTTCTGGTAGAATAGAAGTTCGGTATCAGGGTAGTTCAACTCCAGGGGGGCTTCTTCTTCTTCTTCTGGTTCCTCAGAGTGTTCTTGGGCCACCAGGGTGTAGAAGTTGTCGGGTATGGTTACCGGGAAATTTTCCTTAAGTGCCAACTCTTCTACGGTTTCTGGGGGTATTCCGTGGGAATCATAAAGTTTTATGAGCATTCCCAGGGGCATATCATCTTTTTTCTCTTTTTTTAGATGATTTATGCTTTTTTTAACCATCTGCTGTCCTTTGCTGATGGTTTTGTGATAGCGTTTCTCTTCCAGGTCCATGACCCGGAGCACATGCTCCTGGTGGTTGCGGATTTCGGGGTAGGTCTGGGACAAGAAGTCCATCTGAATGGCCATCAATTCACTTAAGGATTTTTGGAGTCCCAACTCCTTCATGAAACGGATGGTGCGGCGCAGCACCAGTCGGGCCAGGTAACCTTCCTTAACGTTGGAGGGTATGACTCCGTCGGCCAGCATGAACCCCAAACAGCGGGTATGGTCGGCAATGATGTAGATAGCTTCCATGGGCCGGGTAGATTGGACTAATTCGTCAATGGAAATACCCAGGCGGTTAGCAACTCTTTTACGCAGCGTTTTTAAGTCAGCAATATCTTCGATGTCCATCATCCCGGCTACTTGGGCATTTTCTGCCAGTATATTTTTATCAACCTCTACTCCGGCCATTTCCATTAAATGGTCAATGACCGGGCCGAAGGAGGCGTCGTAGGCAGTGGGGGTTCCCTGGGATATCCAGGCAAAACGCTCCAGCCCGTAGCCAGTGTCCACGATCTTTAATCGAATCTCCTCTTTTTCCCCTCCGGGTAGGATGCGGGACTGTATGAATACCAGGGTAGCTAATTCTACTCCCCTGACGCAGATCTCATAACAAGGACCAGCGTTACCTCCTCCTTCCCACCATGATTCAATGAAGGTGATTTCTTTGGGATCTATCCCAATATGGGCTAGGAAGTCATGGCAGTATTTTACAGTCTCGTCCTGCCAGTAAACAGTATTTTCATTAGAATTAAAGGCATGATGACCCCCCATAGTAAAACAAGTCATGTGGCGGCCAGTTCGCCCTACGTTATCCACATCGTTTAGACGGATGGATGGTTGGGCAATTACCAGAGGATTGGCGGGAGGTTCCACCAGACCGCTAGTGACCCAGGGTTGGAAGTTGTAAATGGAAGCCCCTACCAGGAAAACATCGTCCCGCCATCTTTTGGCCAGGACTGGATAACGCCGTATTGGGGTGTGCCCCCGTTCTTTGAAAAAACGGGTGAAGATATCCTGAATGGAAAAAAGGTCATATTTTTGGCGGGTAGCGGGGTTCCCTATAAATGAATATTCGTCGCAGGGTGCGTCTCCACAAGTATCACGGTCTTTAATAGACCAAAAATCGTTACCACAAGTTTTACAAGTTTTTTTGGTGTAGCCAAGTTCTTCCAACTGTTGGGACATGATAATCATCGATGAAATTTTTTAAAAACTACAAATAGTTAATTTCAGGATTTGATCCCTATTAAGTAAGTATTTATCCTTTTAATTAGGAGTTGAATGGATTTAAAATAAAAAAATAGTAAAAAAGTCAAAGTAGGGGAATACTTTGACTGGTAGAAGGGATCTATCCGAATAGTGCGCCGAGACCGGCAGCAGCTTCTTCTTCTTTTTCCTCTTCATCTTCTTCTTCTTCTTCTTCAGCTTCAGCAGCTTCAACCGGTGCGGCTGCGGCTGCAATGGTAGGTGCAGCGGCAGATACGGCGGTTTTTTGCATAGCTTCTTCAATGTCCACGTCTTCTAATGCGGCGATGAGGGCTTTGACCCTAGCGTCGTCCACATCGGATCCGGCGGCTTCTAAAACTTTCTTTACATTATCTTCATTTATGTCCTGACCTGCAGTGTGTAGTAACATTGCTGCGTATATGTATTCCATGAGATCACCTCAAAATTTCTAATTTTAGTTAAATTATCCGAAGAGAGCTCCCAGCCCTGCGGCTGCATCCTCTTCTTTTTCCTCTTCTTTTTCCTCTTCTACTTCTTCCTCTTTCTCTTCTTCATCCTCGGGCACTGCTGGTTGAGTGGTCTGAGCGCTCATCTTCTCTCGAAGTTCGTCGTCCAGGGCATCAACATCCTTAACAGATAACTCTGATGCTAAGGCCAGCATTTGAGCGTAAGCCTTGGCCAGGATTAGGTCGGTGGTTTTGGAAGTTAATATCTCTGCGTTCAGGGCCAGGTTCAGGGACTTACCAGCGGCCTCGGATATTAATAGAGGTGTTGACTCTTCTGTGAACACCACAGCGTTCACTGAAAGGTTTATAGCTTGTGAGTATGCATTCTGTATGTCGGAGAGAGTCTTCTCCGGATCAATGGTTAGAATGTCAGAGGTGTAGATAGTTTCGTCTTCGTAAGCTGCCTTGAGGTCAATTCCTACCTCCATGGGATAGATTTCCAGCCGGGTTAGCATGCTGGCTACATCCCTTGAGATTTCTTCTCCCTCGGCAACTATTGTTTTATTTTCAGTTATAACTATTTTCCCCTTCTCGATCTTGGCTGGAATGCCTATCTTCTGTAATTCTCCCAGGATAGGTCCGGGCATGAAGGAGGTATCTCCCTTGGGCACCACAATATCTGCCGGCGCTATGCTTCCTGCTCGGGCAGGGGCGGGGGTTTTACTGTCCTCCAATATTTTGTACAGTCTGAACGGGTTCATGTCCGTGAAAATCAGTGCGGCCTGTCCTTCCATGTGTAAAGACAGATCCGTTATGTTGTTCTTGGGGGACTGGTCCAGGGCCAAGTTCATCAAGTTTATTCGGGACATTTTGACCTGGGCATTTCCCCTAAGATTTTCCCTCATTTTCTGCATTTGAGGGGCAGGTATGTCTGCCAGGTTGGCTATTCCCACTACAGGATGGCCGTCGATAAGGCTTTGAAGGGATTTGACTTCTTCCTTTTTCCACTGTGCAATGTGTGCCATTTAGATCACCCTCGCTACAGGGCCCATGGTGGTTTTCACGTACATGGACTTAATCTGGCTGCGGCCTTTTTCCAGTTTCTGGTCGAGCACGCCCAGCACAGCTTCAATGTTGTCGGCAATCTCTTGGTCTCCCATCTCCTGGGATCCTACTAGTGCCTGTACAACTGGTTGATCCTTTATCCTCACCTTAACGGTACCTTTCAGTTTCTCCATTAATGGCTCGGGTTTAGCCGATGGTGGAACTGGTTTGGGCATTTTCTTCCGGGGCCCTAAAACAGGTCCCAGGAATCTACCGACCAGGGGCATCATATCGGCCTGGGCCACGAAGAAATCGTGACGGTTAGCCATCTTTTTAGCCTGGTTTCGGTCTTTACCCATCTCTTCCAACTCGGTCTTGTTGATCACCAAGTTTGCCCCGGCGTTCTTGGCCTGGTGGGCCAGTTCGCCGTCGGCAATGAAGGCGATCTTAACATTTTTACCTCGTCCATTGGGGAGAAACACTTCTTCGTCTATGCGGTTTTCTGGCTTTTTCACGTCTAAATCCTTGATGGTTATAACCACATCAACGGATTGTGTGAAGTTTCTCGGCTTTGATTCTTCCTTAGCCTTCTTCACCGCTTCTAAGATCTCTTGTTTCATCCAATTCCTCCATGAACTTCTCGAATGAAAAGCTCAAAGTGTTCTGATGTGAATTGCCTTTATTTGTTTTTTAATGAAAATTATTCCACCAGTACGCTGTCGTAAACCCCTTGGTCCACTTCTTTCTGGACTTCGCGGGGGTCTTTACCTTCTACGGTAATTCCCATACTTACGCAGGTACCAATGATCTCCTTGGCGGCGTGTTTGTAGTTAGGTGCCAAGAGGGCGTCGAACTTCATCCTGGCAATCTTAAGGGCCTGTTCCATTTTGAGGTCGGCCACTTTGTCCATACCAGGATCTTGTGATCCTTTTTCGATTTTGAGTTCGTCCATGATCAGTGCGGTAGTCGGGGGTGTTCCCACTTCAACATCGAATTCCTTGGTAGAGGAATTCACGATGATCTTCACCGGCACCTTCATTCCCTCGAAGTCTGCTGTTTTCTGATTGATCTGTTCCACCACTTGCATCATGTTGATGCCCAGGGGTCCTATAGCCGGACCTAATGGTGGGCCTGGAGTGGCTTTTCCGCCGTCAATGAGAATTTCTACGGTTTCTGTTGCCATTAGTCTGCCTCCTTCTGTATTAATCTAATTTGATCACCTTTAACGGTAACGGGAATAGGAACTGCTGCTTCAATAAGTTCCAGAACTACATCTTCTTTGGATTCGTCTATCCTGACTACCTTGGCCCTTTCTCCCTTAAAAGGCCCTGATATGAGCTCTACTATGCTTCCCTTCTGGATGGAAGATAGTATAGGTTCGGGATTTAAAAAGTTTTTTATCTCCTCGTAGGGTATTTCCCCTTCGATGGAACCTTTCATATGAGGTACCTTGAAAGCAGGGTTTTGCATGTCCAATTTGGTAGTTGATTCCACCAGGATGTATCCCCGGAGGCTTTCTGGAACCAGTATGGCGCTAACTCCAATTCCACTGTCTTTAACGTTCCTGGCTATTATGCGGGCCACGTTCCTCTCCTGGCCTACCAGGGTTCTTATTGCATAGATCAAAATACCACTTACCTTAATAAATATACGATTATGTTGCCCCTATCAAAATAGCAATCATGGTTATTATAAATCCTATAGCTCCGATTAGCAGGATTCCGATTCCAGTTATTTTGGAGACGTTGATAAATTCCTCACGGTCGGGCTTTTTGGATACGTGCAGCACCCTCTGGCACTGCTTTAAAAAACTGACCATGGACTCTTTGTTCAAATTCATGAAAATACCCACTTCATGTTGATTTTTAATTAAGAAGGAGATATGAAAAATCTAGATAGAACAAAATAAATTATTGTATGAGGGGCTTATAAACCTTTCCATGTGGAGGGTAGGTAGGAAAAGGTCGATGAAACCAACTAGTGGAACCCCTCATTTATTAAAATTAGGGGAAGGTATAGACGCCTTTTTTTGGACCGGGAACATTTGATGGAAACTAAAGGAAGTTAATTA
>JAUYBK010000150.1 GCA_030693105.1 Methanobacteriaceae archaeon
TATACAGAACGAAATTGGTTTAAGGGTAGATGTAACATTGGTAGAGCCCAAAACCATCCCCCGTAGTGAGGGAAAAGCAGTGCGTGTAATTGATAAGAGAAAATTTGATGATTAAGGGGGAAATAAATTGAAAATAAAGCAACTGTCCCTATTTTTGGAAAACAGAAAAGGTAGAATGAGAAAAGCCCTGGACGTTCTTGAAAAAGGGGGAGTGAGTATAAGAGCACTTTCCATTGCAGATACGTCCGATTTTGGTATTTTACGGCTGATTGTTCCTGAACCAGAAAATACCAAAAAATTACTGGAAGAAAACAATTTTATAGTCAAAATAGGGGAAGTTATTGCCGTTAGAATGGAAGATGAACCAGGAAGTCTGGGTAAAATTCTGGAAATTCTAGATGAAAACGATATAAATCTTTCTTATCTTTACGCCTTCGTGGCTAAAGAAGAGATGGCAATCGTCCTTTTACACCCTGAAAATATTGACGAAAGTATAAGAGCTTTGCAAGATGGCGGAACGGATCTAATCTCTGCGGAAGAAATTTACAGTTTGTAAATTCTTCTTTAATTTAATTTTATATTTAGAAATTATAAAAAATAAAAATAGAAGGACTTTATAACCAATCCTATGAAATCAATTTGTTTTAAGTCGTAGCGAAGCTGTTAAAAATTATCTCCGGGCATCACTCAACCTAACGCCCGAGATTTTTACCTAAAAACTATCAACTAAACTTCCCAAATCCTTCCTCAAATGCCTTTATATTTATAGGAACAGTTTTCTCTGAAAAATTAGCCTCTATGGATTCTACCAACCTTTTTTTATCCATTGGGAATCCTGGAACATTTAAAGCCGCTCCCAACATTACCATGTTCACAGACAGGATACTGCCGGCCTTTTTAGCAATTTCAACAGCATCCAGGCCTTTAACATCTTTAGATTTTGATTTCATTTCCTCCACTATATCTGTCACGGGCGGGTAAGGATTTTCGCTTCCCTGGATATTGAAGGGCAATATTTTAGCAGTGTTCATAACCACGTGGGTGTTTTTACTGATTTTAGGTAGGGCACGCAGTGCTTCTAATGGTTCGAAGGAGATGAGAAGATCAGCCGTGCCTTCAGCAATGATAGAGCTGTGGGAAGGTCCGATCTTAAGTTCAGTGGACACTCCCCCTCCCCTCTGGGCCATTCCATGTATTTCACTCAACAACACTTCCTGTCCGGCCTTCATGGCGGCTTCACCAATTACCACCGAAGTCGTTATGATACCCTGGCCTCCAACACCAGAAATGTAGATATTGTAAGCTTTCATTTATTCGCCCTCCTTTTTTTTCCTTTGATGGCATCCTGGGGACAAGTCTGCACGCACACGTTACACTGCCGGCATATTAAGGGGTCAATTTCCACCTGGCCGTCCCCCTGATAAAGGGCCGGGCAGGCTAAAGTTGATAAACACTCCCCACAGTCGTCACAGTCGTCAGTCACTACCAGGTGGGCGGTTCCTCTTTTTTGGGTCTTTTTTAGGAGTACACAGGGTTGTTTGGCTATCACTACTGCCACTCCCTGATCCTGAAGCGCTTCTTTGAAAGTTTCCACAGCTTTTTTGATGTTAAGGGGGTTAATAGTCTGCAGGTAACTAACTCCCGAGGCCCTAACCAGGTCTTCGATTGATATTTCCGGGGCCGGGTCTCCCAACCCATCTATTGGTAATCCCGGGTGTGGTTGGCCTCCCGTCATGGCCGTGGTTCGGTTATCCAGTATAACCACCACAAACCGACTTTTATTATGCACCCCATTTATCAAAGGAGGTATTCCAGCGTGGAAGAAGGTGGAATCACCTATGAAGCTTACCACTGGTTGGTCCGTGGCTTTGGAAAACCCACAACTGGTACCGATGGAAGAACCCATAGATAAAAGGTAATCAGCGGACTCATAGGGAGATGCAATTCCCAGAGTGTAGCAGCCAATATCCGTAGGGTGTATGACATCCGAAAGCTTTAACTCCTCTGCCGCTTTTTTAACTGCGTAGTATGAAGCACGGTGGGGGCAGCCCGGGCAGAGGGTTGGAGGCCGGTTGGGGAGGGGTATATCACTTTCCTGGATGAGAAGGCTATCCATCTTAAGTCCTAATATTTTATAAATCGCTTCACGGACCAGGTCCGGAGTATATTCATGTGTTAAGGGTAAAGATCCGTCCAGTTTACCGTTGACTTCAATATCAAGTCCGTGTTTACCTATTATCGCTAAAACTTCCTTTTCCATAATAGGGTCCACTTCTTCGGCGATAATAACTCTTTCTACACTATTTAAAAAATTTAATACCGTCTTTTCCGGGAAAGGATATGAAAATCCGAGTTTCAACATCTTTAAGGGAATTTCGTCTTCTTCCACCACATCCAAACAGTAGTTAAAGGCGCTGCTGGTGGATATTATACCTACATTACCGTCTCGAGAGTATTCCTTGTTTAAAGGAGAGTTTTCCATTATTTTGGTAATTTTTTCCATTTTCTGGACTAGATTCTGGTGCATTATCCTGGCAGTGGCCGGTACGGGAACGAACCTTTGGGGGTCCTTCTGGAAAAATCCTTTCTCTGGTCTTTTCTCCACGGGGCCCAGTTTAACGATGCCCCTCATGTGGGAAATACGGGTGGTAGTGCGAACCAAGACTGGTATCTGGAATGCCTCCGATATCTGGAATGCTTCGATCATGAAGTCCTTAATTTCCTGGGGGCTGGAGGCCTCCAACAGGGGTAAGTTGGCCAGTCGGGCGTAGTAACGGGTGTCCTGTTCGTTCTGGGAGGAGTACATAGACGGATCATCGGCAGTTAATATTACCATTCCTGCCCGCACACCGGTGTAAACAGCACTCATTAGAGAGTCAGAGGCTACGTTCAGGCCCACATGCTTCATAAAGGTGAAGGAACGAACTCCAGATGCTGCGGCAGCAGCTGCCACCTCCATAGCCACCTTTTCATTGATGGAAAATTCGAAGTAGATACCTGCCTCTTTGGCCAGGAGGTGCAGCACATTTCCAATCTCCGAGGAGGGAGTACCCGGGTAGGTAGCAGCTACTTTCACCCCTGCTTCTATTGCTCCGCGTACAGCGGCCTCATTTCCCAGAAGGAAGAGTTTATCGTTCTCTTTTCCAGTTAAAATATCATTTAAGTTCATAATATTCTCCTAAGGTTAAACAATTGATACGGTAATTTCAACTTATGGTAAAATTACCATCCATCAAAAATGTTTGTAACAGCACCGCTATATTAGGTTTAGCATTAAAAAGACTAGCATCCATTTTATGATAATACCCTAAGCGAATATTTTTTTATAAAGAGTGCTGTTGGCCGGTATTACGGGTAAAATAAGTGTCGACTGGTTATCTACGTCGTGGTAGATGGTCTGGTAAGCAATCTGGCTTTGAGTGTCGGTGGCAATGGGATTGCCAGTGTTGGGGTTAGGGTGCAGTAGAGGGTAGGCAGAAGAAGATATTTCCAGCCGGATACGGTGGCCAGGCAAAAACACATGTCCTATGTCAAATAAATCTATCCGGTATTTTTCTATAGTGCCTGGTTCCAGTAGAACTTCCCTTTCAAAGCCCTGCCGGTAACGGGCCCTTATAGCCCCGCCAAATTCTTCACAGCCCAGGTTAACTACACTACCATCAGGCTGCACATCCATAAGACCGGCGGTGAAGTCGGTGTCCCGGGCATCAGTGGAAGCATAGAACTCAACTGCCACCGGGCCTAAGATCATAACTGGCTCTTCCAGGGGAGGAGTAGTATATACCAGTACATCGGAACGGTTTTCCACATTTACACCACCAGATACAAATCGTTCCGGACTTAGGGGACGGGGATTTGCCGGGTCATAGATATAATTATCGGTGGCCTTATTTAGGGATTGGTTGTAGGTGAAGTTCCATAAAAGGGACCCATTTCCACTGCGATTATTTGCCGGGCCTATACTTGAAAGATAGAGTGATGTGAAGTTAATATCATTTACCGGGTAATCGGACATGTTTAACCATTCATTGACCCCGGTGATATACACGCTTACGCGGGATACGTTGAAGTTGGTGGAGTTTTTCAGGTAGCGGTCGAAGAATGCCAGGTGCACTGCTTTCACGTCGGGTATGGAATCTGGGAATTCCAGCTCACTTACTGTCCCATTACCACCATTGAAGGTGCCAGTGTCAGTCCAGGGGCCAATGCGAAGGTAATGATCCTCCGGGTGGGAAAAGTGTTTGTTTAGACCGTCCCAGTAGAATAAAGCGCCAGGTTGGTGGTGGTCAAACCAACCGGTGATGGTTAGGGTGGGAAGGCTGAAGCGGGTGAAGTCCTCGTCAGTAAATTGTATGCGTTTCCAGTAGTCATCCATGGTGGGATGTTCTAAAAACTGGCGGTATAGATCTATCTGTGTTCCGGTAACCTCATCGGCTGTTATAAGAGGCCTATGCTGGTAGGTGACGTTGAGTTCCAAGTTGACCGGGTTGTTGTTAACGGTACGGCCCTGATTCTTCAGGGTCCAGGGCAGGGCCCAGCCCATATAGAACACCCCACCCCTGTATGGTATTTCCTGCATGTATCGACCAATAGCCGATGTGGGTGCAATACATACCAGATGGGGAGGTTTTTCCCGGGCAGCTAACCATTGAACTGTTCCCAGGTAGGAGGGACCCATCATTCCTACTTTTCCATTGGACCAGGGCTGTTGGGCGACCCATTCTATACTGTCGTAGCCGTCCTGACCTTCCTGGAATAAAAAGTTAAACTCCCCTTGGGAATCTCCCCTGCCACGTACGTCCTGTGCTACAAAAACGTATCCTTGGCTGGCAAAGTAGTTGCCCAGACCAGTGTAATTCATAGTAGGTTCGTCCCTCAAGTAGGGTGTTCTCACCAGAATTACCGGATACTTACCATCCTCTTGGGGCATCCAGACATCAGAAACAAGCTTCACACCGTCACGCATGGGAGTTTTAAGACCAAAAATGGTTTTAACCGTGTAATTCTCGGGATTAGTCCTGTTCTTAACGTTGTCTGTGTCTTTGGTACGGTTAATATTACTGGGGTTGGGGGTAGTGTTCAACGACTGGTTAAACTGGTTTTGTGTTTGATTCACTGTCTGGTTTATTACATTGGGAGACAGATTCAGAGGGGAATGATCAAGAATATTTTGGTTCTCAGCCATCATCGAGCCCTGCCAAACACCTATAACTAAAATGAATACCAATAATATGGATACAACGGGAACTATTTCCATTATTCCCTACCCCCCACTCAGGTAGTCTTGAAAATTTATGACGATTAGTTGATGATTAAAAGTTATTTGATGGTGCTATTATACTTACTCACAATGAAGATTAAGATCCGCGACCCGGACCTGGAATATCACCTGATCCACCGCCAGGTCAAATACGCCCGTCTTGAAATTAAAAATGGGAAAATAATGCTTATACTGCCCCCTGGTGCAAATAATCATGAGGAGATCGTACGCAAAAACCTGGACTGGATTACCAAAAAGTTGTCGCATCTTAAAGCACTGAAAAATGAGGCGCATTCAAGAAAACTTGATTATGATCGAACTGATAATGATTTCAGGGACCTGGTAACCTCTTACATGGAAAATAAATTAAAAGAAATGAAGTTGAGGGTTAATAAGGTCACTTTTCGAAAGATGAAGTCCCGGTGGGGAAGCTGCAGTGGCCAGAAAAACATCAGTATCAACACCCGCCTCCAATACCTCCCAGACCTATTAATAGAATACGTGGCCTTTCATGAAATGGCCCATCTTTTAGAGCGTAAACACAATAAAAACTTCTGGAACATTGTATGCGAGGAGTATCCGGACTACAAAGAGTTAGAAGACGAACTTTCCCTGTACTGGCTCCGGGTGCGGGAGCTTTGAGTAGATAAATAGAATATTTAGTTAAATATTGGAAACCTACTTAGACCGCAACTAATTTTAAAATTTAATATCCTTGGTGCTCACGGTCTTAACCACTCCCTCAAATCCCCACAACTTAATTATCTCCTGCATGGACCAACACTCCCCTTCGGCAGTGAAAACGTTGTGTTTAATGATTATCTCTTTTACCTTACGAGCGTGGGGGTAGTGGTGGGGATAGGCTTTAGAATAGGCATCTAAAAATTTTTGAAGTGTGGAGCGAATACCGGAGGGCAGGGGATAGTACTTTAAAAATCCCCAGGCTAAGATATAACGGGATACCATGATGATGTCTTCAAACTCCATATCCGATGTGAAATTGCTGTAAAATTCTTCTCCTTGGGTTTCGCCCTGAGATGCTACTTCAATCTCTTTTTTTAGCATGGGAAGATATTCTGAGCCGAATGGTGGGAAACCGTGCTCTGGTATTATTCTATTCACGGTCAAGTCCTCTACCATGGAAAACAGAACGTTGACCTTTTTTTTCACATCATCGGTGGCTTCTTCAGTGAATACCGCCCGGCAAAACCCGAGTTTGTGGAGGATGTAACCGTGGGTGGCTTCGTGAGCCACAGACCGTTCCACATCAACACTTAACCTTGGCTCGGAAGTGTTTAAAACCACCACCGTGTAGTCCGGATGATAATTAAAGGCCGCCCGGGCCCCCTTTATGCCCAGGTCCGGGCTCTGAAATATCTTCACCGGCAACCCCGTCTCTTTCTCTATGAGAAGTAAATAGTTTTTCAGACGATCCGAAAGTTCTAAATAATCCAAGATATTCACCAGAGGATAGTTTTCAATTTTTTTTAGGATTTAAATTGGGTTTTGCTGATATTTCACCACTCATAAATTTATATTTATATGAGTTGGACTAATATTTACTTGATTCTATTTTAGAAATTATACATTTTCCACCACTAAGTTAGATTTCAAATAAATACGAATTGATTTGGAGATGAAAATGATCAAAATCACCGTTTTAAGGTACGACCCCCAACAGGATGAGGCCCCCTACTTTGAAACCTACTCTATCCCAGAAAAGGACAAGATGAAAGTCTTGGATGCCTTGAATTACATAAATTTTCACCACCACGCCCATCTGGCTTACCGGTCTTCCTGCCGGGCTGGACAGTGTGGCTCGTGTGCTTTAAATGTGAACGGGGAAGTGGTTCTGGCCTGTAAAGCAGAAATAAAAAATGATGACACTTTGGAGCCACTGGCCCTGCCCGTTATCAAGGACCTGGTGGTGGACCGCAGTGAAGTCGAAGAAAAGGTAAAAGAGATGAGTCTCTTTCTGGAGGGTGGTTGCGAGTTATCCGAGTGCCCCGCTATTTTGGAACCCCATGATCTGGTCGATTCCAAGAAACTGAGAAGCTGCATTGAGTGTTACTCCTGTTTATCCGCCTGTCCCGTCATCAAAGAGACAGAAGAATATGCTGGCCCCTATTTCATGCGTTATTTATCTAAATTCGCCCTTGACCCCAGGGACTGTGGAAACCGGGCCCTAAAAGGAACTGAAGAAGGCCTGTACTACTGTACCTCCTGCGGTAAGTGTACTGAGGTCTGTCCCAAGGAGATAAACACCTTCGGAGGAGCCATAGAAAAATTACGGGAAATAGCTTGTCGAGAGGGTGTGGGACCCCTACCTATCCATCTTTCCGTACGGGAACTTATAGAAAAGACCGGGCGATCCGTGGAACCTTTGGGAGAAGGATTTATAAAGGCAGTTTCGGGAGGTTCTAAGAAAAAAGATGCCAAAATAGCCCTCTTCACCGGCTGTTTAATGGACTACCGTCTGCCTGAAATTGGTTACGCCCTTCTTAAAGTATTGGAAGAGCAGGGTATCGATATAGTAGTCCCCGAAGGGCAGATATGTTGCGGTTCTCCCATGATACGTACCGGACAGACCGATATAGTGGATAGCCTGGTAGAAAAAAATGCGAAAGTCTTACAAGATTATGACACCATCATCACGGTCTGTGCTGGCTGTGGAGCCACCCTTAAAAACGACTACCCCCAGTACGGGGTTAAACTAAACGTAGTGGATATCAGCGAGTTTTTAGCAGAAAAACTGGACACGGAAAAGATGAAGCCCCTAAACCTACGAGTTACCTACCACGACCCCTGTCATCTGGCCCGGGGTCAAGGGATACGGGACGAGCCCCGGGAGATAATCTCCAAAATCCCCGGAGTAGAACTGGTGGAGATGGAGGAACCCAACCGTTGCTGCGGTGCCGGAGGCGGTGTACGGGCGGGTAAGCCTGAAATAGCTGCTGCAATGGGTAAACGTAAAGTAGAGATGATTAAGAAGTTGGAAGTGGACGCCGTGGTTACCATCTGTCCCTTCTGTGAGAACAATTTACGCCTTTCTTTAGAAGAAGAGGGATTGGATGTGGAAGTGATGAACATCCTTAAACTCCTAGAGATGGCTTACGATAATTAGAGGTTTGATATGTTTGATGTAGTGTTCGTGGAGCCGGAATCCCCTGGAAACGTGGGTTTCATGGCCCGTGCCATGAAGAACTTCGGTTTAAATAGACTGGTCCTTATAAATCCGTGCCATATTGGAGAAGAAGCCCAGTGTCACGCTATGCACGCTCAGGACGTTTTAGAAAATTGTAAGACTTATCCCTCCCTTTCCCAGTTTCTAGAGGAAACAGGAATTGATTTTAAAGTGGGCACCACCGGCACCGCAGGGGGTAGTTACAACGTGCATCGTATCGCGGTTACTCCCGAAAAACTTACTGATTCTATTAATTTAGACAGTAAGGTGGCACTTATATTCGGTCGAGAAGGTGACGGGCTCACCAATCATGAAATTGACCTGTGCGATGTGGTGGTAACCATTCCCACCAGCAACGATTATCCCATCATGAACATCAGCCACGCGGCCGCCGTCATATTCTACGAACTGTACAAAAAAGTGAAACTTTACCCGATAGGAGATGTTCGAGAATCTTCCCGCCAGGAAAGAGAAGATATAACCCGTTACATGGACCAGATCCTGGGAGACTTGGATTATCCTCCTCACAAGCATCAGACGACATTAACCATCTTCCGGAGGATACTGGGAAGGGCTTTTATTACTGGCCGGGAAGCCCACACCATGAAGGGAGTCTTCCGGAAGATCAAAGATAGAATGATAAAGGATCATGTCAAAGATAAATAGGAGTAGTCATAGATGTTGTTTGGTTTAGGACCCCTGGAAATCATTGGGATCTTGGTTTTCATTCTACTGATCTTCCTTTTACCACGTTTTTTACGGATGCGAATGATCTCATCAGTTACTCAGGTAACTCTGGAACTGGAGTCCCTGGTGGAGGAGAGTAAAGAATTACTGATTAAACTGTGCCAGGAGAAAGGAACCCCTGATAAAGATCCATTGAAATTGGTAGAGAATTACATGGAGTTTTTTGTGGTCCCACCGGTTGATCTGGACCCCAGCGGCCTGGTTGAAAAGTATCAGAAAATATTAGAATTAAGCGAAGATCGCTTCGAAGGAATGGCTCAAAATCTGGCCCCGGAAGCAGATTCGGAGTGGAAGTCTAACATTATCATGACTCTTAAATCCACTCTGGGTTTGAGTGGGGTGTTTAAGATGGTCCGGCATAACCTGGTGCTGGCCCAGAAGACCGGAAACCTCCAAATGCTCCTTATGCTGCAGATGAGCTTGCCACTGGTTTTACGTATTCTAAAAGCCCAGTTGGAAGGTAGTAAAGCTTTTTCTAAGGGAACACCAATTGGAGACGGCCTGGGCCCCCTGATTGCTGGGATGTTACTTAAGCCTTCCGTTGAACTGGAAAGTCGCAACGGAATGGTAATTGGCCGACGGGAAATGGACGGCAGACACGTGATAATTGTTCGGGCCCAGGGGCCTGGTGCCCGGGTAGGGAAAGTAGGTACCACCATCACCTCCCTCATAAAGGAGGAAGGGTTGAAAAGGATCATCACTGTCGACGCAGCAGTTAAACTGGAAGGAGAAAAAACCGGAACCATAGCCGAAGGTATTGGAGTGGTTATGGGAGGGCCCGGTGTTGATAAGTGGATGATAGAAGAGTCTCTGGTGAAAGGTGACTTGGAAACCGATGCAGTTATTGTTAAGATGAGTCCTGAAGAAGCAATTAGTCATATGAATGAGGATTTACTCCAAGCATCGAAAAAGGCACTTTGTGTGGTTCGAGATGCTATTTACCGCTCAAAGATTGGTTCCAACGTCCTGGTAGTGGGAGTGGGGAACAGTTCCGGACTGACCAACATCATCACTGACCCGGGAAAGATTGATATTAAAAAAGATAAAAAAGAGGGCAGAGCATGGCGATTCTAAGTGACCGGGATATCAAAAAGTACCTTGAAGATGGGAAAATCAGCATAGACCCCCTGGAAGATCCAGAGCGACAGATCCAACCTTCTTCAGTGGATATGCGTATAGGAAGCGAGTTTAAAGGTTTTAGAATAATAAGACAACCATGCATCGACCCCTTAGACCCTACGGATCTGGAGTCTTACATGGAATCGTACCACATTGAATCGGGCAGTCCGTTTATTATCCACCCTGGAGAATTTGCCCTGGCCACTACAATGGAGACCGTGCAGCTTCCTGACGATTTGGTGGCCCGGGTGGAAGGTCGTTCCTCCATGGGGAGACTGGGAATAACCATGCATGTCACTGCCGGCTACATCGACCCCGGGTTTCGGGGTAAGATCACCCTGGAAATATCCAACATTGGTAAGATGCCAGTAGCACTTTACAGTGGTCAGCGGGTATGTCAGATCGTCTTTGAAACCATGACCAGCCCTTCTGATAAACCTTATGGCCATCCCGACCGCGACAGTAAATATATGGACCAGGAAAGGCCAGTTACCAGTAAAATAAAGCAGGATTATGAAATTCGGGACCGTGAACAGTCCCAGTTGATTTAAAAGACTTATTTCAATTAACCAAGTGATTGTTATGAAAAACGAGGATGTGATGAATCTGGCACGTAAGCGGGGATTCCTGTGGTCTTCATTTGAGATATACTCCGGTGTTGCTGGATTCTTTGATTACGGCCCTTTAGGTGCTACTTTAAAAAATAAAATCATGAACAAATGGAGAAATTACTACGTGGTGCAGGAAGGGTTCTATGAAATTGAATCTCCCACCATAATGCCCGAAGAAGCTTTGAAGGCTTCTGGACACGTAGATCACTTCAATGACCCCATGACTGAATGTAAGGATTGTATGGACGTTTATCGGGCCGACCACATCATCAAAGAGGCCACCGGAGAAGAAGTAGAGGGATTGGAAAATCAAAGGTTAACGGAAATCCTCTCTGAAGAGAAAATCCACTGCCCCAAGTGTGGAGGCCACTTGACCCACGTCTGGAGTTACAACTTAATGTTCCAAACCCTGATTGGTGCTAAGGGTAAAAAAACCGGTTACATGCGTCCTGAGACAGCCCAGGGAATTTTCATCCCCTTCAAACGGTTGTTACGTTTCTTCCGGGGTAAACTACCCTTTGGAGTGGTGCAGCTGGGTAAAGCTTACCGGAACGAGATCTCACCCCGGCAGGGAGTTATACGCCTCCGGGAGTTCACCCAGGCTGAAGCCGAGATCTTCGTAGACCCCCGAGACAAGAGCCACCCCAATTTTAAAGCGGTTGCCGGAGAAATTCTCACCCTATATCCCGCCATTTCCCAGGAAAAAGGCGGCGAATCTATAAAGATAACCGCACAAAAAGCAGTGGATAATAAGATCGTGGCCAGTGAAATGTTAACCTACCAGTTGTGCCTGGCCCGCAGATTCCTAATGGAACTGGGACTGTCTGAAGATGTTTTAAGATTCAGGCAGCACTTGTCCACGGAAATGGCTCACTACGCCATTGAATGCTGGGATGTGGAAGTCTACACCGACCGTTACGGCTGGATCGAGGTTATAGGCATTGCCGACCGAACCGACTTCGACTTGAAGTCCCACAGCCAGCACAGTACAGAAGATTTAAGAGTATTTTTGGAATATCCTGAACCCCGCGTAGTTAAAAAGCTAAGAGTTAAGGCCAACATGGGCAAATTCGGACCATTATTTAAGGGAGACGCTCCTAAAATCCTTAAAGCACTAGAAGAGATCGATGCGGAGGATATTAAACAATCCTTAGATACTGATGGAGTCTTCCAGTTGGAATTTAACGGTACGATGCACGAACTAACCCCGGACCTTATCAGCTTCCCGGAATTAGAAGAAAATTTACGGGGCGAGAAGATATATCCTCACGTTATTGAACCTTCCTACGGTATTGACCGCATCGTTTACTCGGTGTTACTGCATTCTTTCACCGAAGACCAGGACCGAACCTACTTCCAGCTACCTGCTGAAGTGGCACCGGTGGAAGTAAACGTGTTCCCTTTGTTGAATAAAGATGATCTCGGACGGGCTGCACTGCACATCCGTGATGATCTTAGAAAGGAAAACATAATAGCCGAGGACGATACTTCCGGAACTATTGGAAGACGTTATGCTCGTTCAGATGAGATTGGTGTTCCCTTTGCTGTTACAGTTGACCACCAGAGTCTGGAAGACCACACCGTTACTATTAGGGAAAGAGACAGTCAAAAACAGGTCCGAGTGTTAATATCAAACTTGCCTGAGACTATTAAGGGCCTTATTTCTGGGAAAATAAAATTCGAAGAATTTTGAAGGTTTTTAAAGATTTAAGGAACCTAAAAATTGTTTTTTAAATTAAATTTTTATTTATTTTTTGTTTACCAGGGCTTCCAGTTCTTCTTCTGGAATTAACTTGGCAATTTTCAGTTTAGTAGGACATTTACCCAGGACAATGTCGTGGTTTTTAGCGATTTGCTTTAAATCCTTCATGGTAACTTTTTTGGCCATTTCTTCAACATCCATGTTTAACACCTGGTAATTAATTTAGTGAAGTTTTAGTTTAAGTTTTGTGGAAATGACCCTACTTTTTCAACAGTAAAATTAATTAAAAAGTAATAATAGTTCAGTTTAACAAACTAATGATAAGTGATGTTCATGATAGACGCCCATATACATGCCGACTGCCGACCCTACGAGGACTTTGAACAGATGGCCGTGGCCGGAATTGAATCGGCCGTTACCCTGGCCCACGACCCGCTCCCCATGAGTGCCTCTGCCGTGGTACTGGACCATTTCCACCACATGCTAAAAAACGACCGGAAAAGAGCCACTGAAAATGGAGTTGAACTTTACGTGGCCCTGGGAGTGCATCCCCGAAGTATCTGCCCCGACGTGGAAGTGGTGTTAGAAAGGTTACCAGCTCTTCTTCAAGAAGAAAAGGTAGTGGCCCTGGGAGAGGTGGGACTGGAAACTACTTCCCCCGAAGAGCAGGAAATTTTTAAAAAACAGCTCCAGATAGCTGAAGATCTTAAAAAGAAAGTGGTGGTGCACACTCCACGTACCAACAAGTGGGAAGTAACCCAGAAAACCCTTTACATTATTGAAGAGAGTATTAACCCCAAGTTAGTTCAACTGGACCACGTGGACCACTCTATAATCGATTTAACCCGGGAATTTGGTGGTCAGATGGGTCTAACAGTGCAGCCTTTAAAGGTAACACCCTCCGAAGCAGTGGAACTACTAACAGAATATGGTTGTGATGGTTTCTCTTTAGACAGTGACATGAGTTCTTCGCCTTCAGACCCATTATCGGTGCCTAAAACCGTTCACCAGTTAAAATTAGGTGGATTCAGTGATAAAGACATTAAATTGGTTTCAAAAAAGAATGCAGCACGTTTTTACGGGATTTAATTTCATTTTAATTTCATTTTAAATATTACTTTTTAGATCCCGGTACTCTTTTTTTTTGTTACTATTTTTACCAGAACCCTCCCCACTTCCCCACCTGTCGGGAGGCAGTTAGATGGGCCTGGTTTAAACACTCCTCTAAATCTCCGTCCTGGAGGTAGCGTGCTAAAAAACCGGCAGCAAAGGTATCTCCCGCACCAGTACTATCTAAAGCTTTTGTTTTTTTAGCAGGTGAAGTTATAAAACCATCTTTAGTGTAAACATCGGCCCCGTCTTTTCCTCTGGTTATCACCACCACCGGAATATTCATCTCCACTAGTAACTGGGCAGCTTTTTCTGGTTCCAGTCCCGTTAAGACCTTGGCCTCTTTCTGGTTCAAAAATAGTAAATGAACTTTTTTAATGGTTCCTTTTAATCTTTCCAGTCCAAAAGAAGATAACAACATTCCGGGATTGAAAGATAAAAGCTTAGCATGTTGGGAAGCTTCTTCTACCACTTCCACGTACATACCCGTCATGTGCAGGATCTTAGAGTTTTTAATGTAGGTGATATCTTCCTTTAGTAGTTTAAAGTGAATGTTGGCCCCCATGTGAGTGTAGATAGACCTTTCCCCATGGTCGTCCACTGCTATAAAGCTCATGCCCGTGGGAGTATCTGAGGTGATAATTCTCTCGGTTAGAACACCTTTGCGGGTTAATTCCTGGCAGATTAGGCCTCCCCATAAATCTTTCCCCACACGGGACATTACCCCGGTTCTGATCCCTAACTGGGATAAGGTTACGGCGCAGTTAGCAGCAGACCCCCCCACTGACTGGTGATACTGGTCCACGTTAACCTCTTCATCAGCCCCCGCAAATCTGGAAACCCTAATTATAAGATCCATGTTGCAGGTCCCCAGAACAGCTACTTCCTGGTCATGGTGCATAATAGGTCCCCTGGATTTTTTGTTAAAAAAATGTAATAATAGATTGATGGTTATTCCGGCAGCATACCCACGAACTTTTTGATACGTTTGAGGATGCTGCTTTTATCCGGTTCAACTGGCTGGTACTGTTTCCCCAGAAGGTCAGCGGATAATTGCATTATGGCGTTGCTGGTAGGCGATGAGGTGTTGGTCTCCACCACGGAGCGGCCCAGTGCCAGTGCCCGGTCCATCTCCCGGTCGTAGGGTATTGCCGAGATCATGGGAAGTTCTAAAAGAGCTTCTATCTCTTTGGGTGAGAGTAGAAACTTGTCATCGTACCACATGTTCAGGACAAATCCCAGAACATCCAGGTTCAGTTCTTTTAAAAGTATTCTAAGTTTTAAAGCGTCAGCCACCGAGGTCATGGTGGAGGTAGTTACTAATATAATTTCAGAATCCTCGGGAAGGGCTCCCAGGATGTTTGAGTCAATACCGGCGGGTAAGTCCATGAGGAAAATGTTTCCATAATCAGATATTTCTTCTATTATCTTGTTCCAGGAAATGTAGCTGGTGTTTATGTTTTTTAAAGTTTCAAAGTGCATTCCCGTGGGAACTACCCGGATACCCTGGTTCACTTCGTAGACACAGTCTTCTATCGATTTTTCACGGACCAGAACGTCGTGGAGCGTGACTTCCGGGTTTAGAAGTCCGGTTATGACGTCCATATTAGCCATGACCAGATCCATATCCAGTATTACCACTTCTTCGCCAAATAGGCTTAAAGCCACTCCCAGGTTAAAAGAGAGGGAAGTTCTTCCCACACCTCCCTTACCGGATGCCATTACTATGAATCTCGACATCTTATCATCAGATTTTAATTAAAAAAATAATTTTTAGCGCCTTCTGCCCAGTAAACCTTCCACCAATTTTGAAATAACTCCTTTTTTATCGGGTTCAATGGGTTGATACTCTTCACCAATAAGATCGGCACCTAACTGCATAATAGCATTGCTGGTGGGTGATTTAGGATTTTTAACTATCAATGGCTCTCCGTAGGCTGCTGCCCGGCTTACTTCCTGGTCTTCCGGCACCACGGCGATAACAGGTACTTCCAGAATGGTTTCAATCTCGTTGATGGTTAGGAACGTTTTATCATGTTGCTCCCGGTTTATTACCACTCCAATGATTTCCACCCCCAGCTTGTTAGCCACAATCTTGGTCTTAAGGGCGTCACTGATAGACGGCACCTCGGGGGTGGTGATCAAGATCATTTCCTGGGCCGCAGCAATGGCAGCCAGGGCATCTTTTTCCAGACCAGCCGGAGCATCGATAAGCAGTATGTCAGCATCTTCGATTAGAATTTCCAATGCCTGTTCCAGACGGTCCAGTTTGATCTTACGCAACCCCTCCAGGGATATTCCCGCCGGTACGATCTTAACTCCTCCCGGACCTTCATAGATGGCATCTTCAATGGATGCTTCTCCAGATAGTACGTCGTGGAGGGTGATTGATTTTCCTTCCATTCCCAGTATAAGTTCTAGATTGGCCATGGCTATGTCAGCGTCTAAAATAATGACCTCTTCTCCGTAGGTAGCCAACGCCACACCAAGATTAGCGGTAATGGTAGTTTTTCCAACTCCTCCTTTTCCTGAAGCTACTGTTATAACTCTTGTCATCCCATAACCTCCTAGCTAATTTCTATATTAACGTCAAATTTATCTACAATTTCCGGGTATTCTCTGAATATCTTTCTAATCTCAATATGAGTTATACCTACTACTTGCCTTTTAAGATTACCTATTTCTTTAGACTCTCCCCTTATTCTAGAAAATAATCCTTGGGACTGGTATTCCATTATTAGGTTAATGTTACCTTTAAGGTCTCCCCCGGCATTATCCAGAAACACCATGACTTCGGTACCTTTAACCCGAGGTAATCCCAGGATGGACTTTTTTACCCGGTTCATGAGGGTGAGTTCGATCTTCTCCACATCATCATCACTCATATAACCACCCTTATAGGAATCCAGGAGCTTTTCCACGTCACTTTCATCAATGTCCCTGATACCATATTTTTTCAGTAGTTCCAACCGGTCTACTGGTGCTGATTCAGCTTCTTCTTCCTCTTCGGAAACTTCAATTTCGTCCTGATGGCTTTCTTCTACGGGGGAAATTGCCTTTGTAACCTTTTCTTCTAAACTAGCAGAGTTAATGGGAGTTTTATCAACTGTTTCCGGTGTTGATGAAGTAACTGAAGCAGCTCCAGATGATATATCAGTTTTTACTTGACCTGGAGCTTTTTCAAGTTCTGATGATTCTGCCGGAGGTTTTTCTTCCACTACCATAGGTTCTTCAGTGACGGCCTCCTTATCTACCGGAGAAATTTTATCCTCAACTACAACCGACTCCTCAGGTACAACTGAAGACTTCTCGGGTACAACTGAAGACTTCTCGCCCACTTCTGGTGGCTCTTCAAATGTGACAGGAGGTTTTTCTTCCACCGCTGGCGGATCTTTGAGTACTACGGGTTCTTCAATTTGAGCTTCAACTACCGGGGGTTTTTCTTCCACTGCCAGAGAATTCTCTTCCTCTGGCTTTTCTTCTGCTACCGACGTAGTTTCCACCTTTTTAGGTTCTGGTTTTCCATTGGACTTTTTTAGTTCCCCAATGACATCTTCAATAGCAGAACCTTTCTCCAGGATATAGGGCTTGTTTAAGTCCATTAAATAATCAACATGAGAGGGGCGAACATCAAAAATCTCCACCAGGGTGTTGTCATCTTCCATTACGGATTTTATTTTCTCAATGGCATCTAACTTAGATAAATTATCATAAGAAGCAGCAACTTGTTTTCCATTCTTAAAAAGTAGATAGCCATCTTCAGATACAAAGGTGACCCTTAAAAACCCGTTTTTTTTATTTTTTTGGAAATCTTCCAAGAGCTGAGAGAATTCCAATTCATCAGCATAGGACACCATGGAAGGTTTGGTTATCGGCATTTCCATAATATTTACCCCTACTAACAATAAT
>JAUYBK010000165.1 GCA_030693105.1 Methanobacteriaceae archaeon
GATAAGTTCCAGGAAGCTTTAGACCACCTCTGCATCGAACTGGCCAAGATGATGGCCCGGGATGGGGAAGGCGCCACCAAATACCTGGAAGTCACGGTCCAAGGAGCAAAATCCTTAGATGATGCCCGGAAAGCAGCCAAGGCCGTGGTTAGTTCTTCCCTGGTAAAAACCGCCCTATTCGGTGCGGATCCTAACTGGGGACGTATCGTAGCAGCGGTGGGATACTCCGGTGCAGAACTAGACCCGGATATCATCAGTGTCTTGGTAGAATCATCAGTTAATAAAGTAGAAATTGTTAAGAAGGGAGACATTAAGGCCTTTGAAGGGACAGAGGAGCTGGAACTGGCGGAGAGTATTATGGAAAAGGACGAAATATTTATCACCGTGGACCTAGGCTTAGGGGACTACCAGGCCACGGCCTATGGATGTGACCTGACCTACGACTACGTGCGCATCAATGCGGAGTACAGCACATAATGACTTTTATAGTTTAAAAATTGTAATCCAACAATTAAAGGTATGATATCATGAAAGTACTGATTATTGGCTCGGAGGGAATGTTGGGACATGACCTGGTGGATGTTTTAGGTAAAGAGAACCAGATCAGCACCACCACCATCGACACCCTGGACATCACCGACCTGGAAAAGACCATAAAAACAGTTAAAGGTTTCAACCCTGACGTGGTGGTACATGCTGCCGCTTTCACTGACGTGGACGGAAGTGAGGATAATGCTGATTTGGCCTACCAGGTTAATGTAATTGGCACCCGGAACGTGGCCGTGGCCTGTCAAAGGTCATACAGTGCCCTGGTCTACATCGGCACGGACTACGTCTTCGACGGAACCAATGGACGCTCCTACTACGAATATGATCAAACCAATCCGCTGGGGGTCTACGGTAAAACTAAATATCTGGGAGAAGTTGCTGTCCGCGATCTGTTAGACCACTTCTACATCGTCCGCACCTCCTGGTTGCACGGCTACCACGGTCCTAACTTCGTTACCACCATGCTCCGCTTGGCCCAGACCATGGACGAGATTAACGTTGTGGCGGACCAGATCGGATCCCCCACCTACACCGTGGATTTAGCCCAGTGCATTGCCCGGTTAATCAAAAAACCCGCCTACGGCATTTACCACGTGACCAACAGTGACCACTGCTCCTGGTACGAGTACGCTCAGCTCATCTTTGAAATCGCTGGTGTTGAAGTAAAATTAAACCCGCTGACCACAGAAGAATTCGGCAGCCCGGCACCGAGGCCCCACTACTCTGTCCTGGAGAACTACCACTGGAAGATGGAAGGATTTCCTAAAAACAGGAGTTATAAAGAGGCAGTAAAGGAGTATATGGGGTTGTTATAAACTCACCATTGTTATAAAAAAGAAGTTCTTTTTCACTAAAACACGATCCTCACATAATTCTGGTCCTGGTCCCCTGAATTAAATTCAACACTCTTAAAAACACGGGCCAATTCATCGTACATCTTCCACAAAGTATCGTCATCAGCGTAGGCACAGAAGGTATTTTCATCCTCCCATACCACTTCTATAACCTGGGGATAGTGTTCCTTTAAGCTTTTTAATATCTCATCTGCTGATTCTTTCTTAGTCTGATCCATTTAAATTCTCCGTAAGTTGAGGGGTTAATGCAATATTTTTATTATAACCATTAATATAGATATTAAAAGAGAAAATTGGAAAATTAAGTTATTTAAGGAGAACTAAAATTCATAATTGGAGTATAAATCCTAACGGGGTGTCTACTATGGAAACTGTTAACATTCTTATCGAGGCTCTGCCTTACATTAAGAAATTCCACCAGAAGAAGATCATGATTAAGTATGGGGGCCATGCCATGATCGACCACGCTGCTAAAAGCAGCACAGCTCGGGACACGGTCCTTTTAAAATACGTGGGCATGCAGCCGGTGGTAGTACATGGTGGCGGTCCAGAAATATCCCGTTCCATGAACAAACTGGGTAAAGAGCCTAAATTCATTGGAGGCCTTCGGATAACTGACCAGGAAACCATGGATATTGTGAAAATGGTTCTGGTGGGCAAGATCAACACTGAGATCGTGGCCAACATTGGACTTCATGGTGGTAAGGGTGTGGGACTTTCTGGAAAGGATAATCTCCTTTTGAAGGCCCGTAAACGTTCACCCCAAGTAGTGGTGGACCAGGAGACTGGTGAAAAGTCCACGGTAGATTTGGGACTGGTGGGAGAAATTGAAGCCATCAACCCTGAACTCTTAGATGTCTTAACCCAGAACGACTATATACCAGTAATTTCCCCTATTGGTGTGGATGAACAGGGCCAAACTCTTAATCTTAATGCTGACACGGTCGCCGGTGAAGTGGCAGCGGAAGTAGGCGCGGAAAAGTTAATAATTCTCACTGACGTGCCGGGCATTCTCACCGACCCTTCTGACCCCGAGAGTCTCATCAAGAAGGCCAACATTGAAGAAATCATGGAACTCATAGACCAGGGTATTATAAAAGACGGCATGTTCCCTAAGGTAGGGACCTGCATCAGCGCCCTAGAGAAAGGTGTTAAATATGCCCACATCATTGACGGTCGGGTAAAGCATTCCATCCTACTAGAAATCTTTACTAAGAAGGGTATTGGGACTATGATAACCTTGTGATGGGGTTTTTTTAAATAAATATTTTTACTTTTTTTAAATGAAGATTTAACTTTGCATTCCATTTTACAAAAACATTTATATATCATAACCACCAACTCATCCATAGATTTGGATATATGGGTGTAATTAACATGGATGAAAAAAACATCAAAGAATATGTAAAAGAACGATATGGACAAATAGCCAATAACCAGGGTACATGCTCCTGTTGTGGTGGAGACGAAACCACTGACCAGGCATTACAGGTCGGCTACACAGCCGAAGAATTGGCACAACTCCCAGAAGACGCAGTTTTAGGTTTAGGATGTGGAAATCCCACTGCTTTAGCTGGTTTAAAAGAAGGAGAAGTAGTTTTAGATCTGGGCTCCGGTGCAGGTATTGATGTCTTTTTAGCTTCCGCCAAGGTGGGAAAAACAGGTAAAGCAATTGGCCTGGACATGACCGAAGAAATGGTAAAAAAAGCCAATAAAAACGCAGAAGAAAGAGGTTACCCCAACGTGGAATTCCACCTGGGAGAAATCGAAAACATGCCTCTCGCTGATGAGAGCGTGGATGTAATCATCAGTAACTGTGTGATAAACCTCACCACGGACAAATTAATATCATTCGAAGAGGCCCATCGAGTACTCAAACCCGGCGGCAGGATCATGATCTCTGATCTGGTTACTGAAGGAGAACTGGACCCTGAAATCAAAAAAAGCTTCACAGCCTGGTCAGAATGTGTAGCCGGAGCACTGGAAAAGGAAGAGTATCTGGATATCATGGTGGCCGCTGGTTTTAACCGATTGAAAATAGTTTCAGAGACAGAATACCAGGAACCCAACTTAAACGCAAAATTGAAAGGAAAAATAAAAAGCATTCAAGTAAAAGCAATAAAAGGAGACTGTTCAGGCCCAGAAACCGGTTGCTGCAGTTAGGATATCAGCATGAATTGTAACGATGATAAGTGCCGACCCGACCCGGCGCAGGTAGAAAACATTAACCACTTGCTGAAGGGACTGCCATCGGAAGAAAACCTTTATCATTACTCGGAATTGATAAAGGCTTTGTCTGACGTAACCAGACTCAAGATCGTCCACCTCCTCCGGGAAGGAGAGTTGTGCGTCTGTGAAATAATGTACGTCCTGGAAAAACCGCAGTCAACGGTGTCCCACCACTTAAATGTACTAAAAAGTGCCGGCTTAATTAAGTGGCGCAAAGAAGGTATTTGGAATCATTACCAGCTTATGGACCCGGAGCTGGTTGAAAATCTGGAAAAACTGACAGAATTCTTCCAATCTAGAAAATAACTTCATTCAAGACTTTAAAATAGAAAATAAATTCTTCAAGTAATAACAGGTCATAAGAGGCAGGAATATGGAAAATGAGAAATGTGGTTGTGAATGTTATGAAACTGTTGATGAACCTATGAAAGAGGAGTCAAAGCAGGATCCTGGCTGTTGTGGTGATGATCGTGATAAGTCAGAAGTAGAGGTGGCGTGTGGTTGTGGAGGCGATTTTACTGATGAATCACTTATAGCAAATCCAATTAAACCTGAATTTTTAGCGGACGCTAAATTCTTTGAAGAATTTGAAAAATTAGCTCATTTAATGGGCATTGTAAATATAGGATATACAAAAGTATCCCCGGAGCTGGCCAATCCAGAGAAACCTCTGATGTATCCTCAGGCTATGGTGCTAACTTTAAAGATGGGTGAAGATATTATAGAGACTGTTCCCGGTCCAGAAGCACAAAAATTGAATGATGCAACCTACGCCAAGCTGGGTACTATAACCTATGCACTCTCTGATTTTATCAGAGCTAATGGATTTGCAACCCAAGTTGCCCATCCTTATGGAGGTTTGGTAAACTTCTCCCCACTTGGTCAAAATGCAGGTTTAGGTTGGATAGGTCAAAGTGGTCTTCTAATATCTCCGGAACTGGGGCCCCGACAAAAAATTTCTGCCATATTGGTTAGTATTGAAAATTTACCAGTAAAAGAGCATAGTGAATATTCCTGGATAACAGATTACTGCGATAAATGTGGGAAATGCGTCAAAGCTTGCCCTGAAAAGGCACTGATTGAACAGGAAGATGTATGTGGAGAGAACAAAATCAAATTTGTAAAAACACGGTGTATTGGCTGTAGTCAAGGCTGTACGTATTGTATAGAAGACTGTCCATTTGATAGTAAAGGATACGACCATGTTAAAAATAAATTCGATAAAATGACTGCAAAATTAATGGAGAAGCGGAAGGGACATCCATAACTTCTTCTCTACTTAAATAATTCTATATGGGTATGTGGAGAGTAATTAGATGACTAAAAACAAAATAGCACTGGCTGCTTGCAGTGGAATGAGTCCCAATGGATTGATCACTCGGGTTGTTGCTGATGACACAGTTAAAGAGTCAGATAACATTATTTCCATCTGCATGGGGGCTACTTCTGCTGATAAAGAAGGTTTCCGAGGACTTATAAAAAAATATCCGATCATAGCCATTAATGGCTGTGATGGAGAGTGCGTTAACAAGATCTTGGCACCAAGAGGTGTTAAACCAAAAACTACCATTAATGTTCTGGAAGTTTTAAAAGAGGAAAATTTACAGGCTAGTGATGTTTCCCGTCTTGATGAAGAGGGAGAAAAGTGTGTGTGGGCTGTTAAAAAAAAGTTAAAACTCGAAATAGAATAGTGGTGATATAACCATGACTGGCCAAACACCCCAGAAGGTACTCTTTATCTGCCGTAACAACTCTGCCCGCTCCCAGATGGCGGAAGCTCTTCTGGAATACCTTTACAGTGATCACTACCAGGCCTATAGTGCCGGGTCCGATCCTAAACCCATTAACCCTATGACTATCAAACTCATGGAGGAACTGGACATTGATATGTCTACTAGACGTTCCAAAAGCCTGAAAGAATTCGAGGGTATAGAATTTGACCTGGTGGTATCATTATGCGGGGAAGAAGATGAACTGTGCCCGGTATTCTTAACAGGAAAACGTTTTATGCTCCATGGATTCTCAGACCCCCGGTCCTATGCTGGAACTGCCGAAGAAAAATTGGAAATATTCAGAAAAATACGAGATGAAATTAGAGAATGGATCCTAACTGAATTTGAAGGAACAGATCCTGATTAAAATGAAAATATCATAATTTTATCAAATAAAGGGAGATGTATTAAATTGATAATAACAATAGTAACAGATGGACCATATGGTGAACGGGCCTATGCAACCATAAAAGAAGAATTTAAAACTGAATTCATAGTTTTAGAACCACCGGAGGGAATGTTTGCTGAAGACGTGAAAATACCCTCCGAAGAACTGGAAAAAATAAAAAGTTCGGATCTGGTGATAACTTACACCCTGCACCCTGACCTTACGCTGGATCTGGTGGATGCCATTTATTCCCAGGTGGACTGGATCATTGTGGGTGCCTGGAAAGGAGAGGGTTTCAAAAACCAACTGTTAAGATATGGTAATGTAACCTGTCCCGAGAATATGTGCGACTTGACAGAAAATGGCACCCCTACCTTTGATGAGTTTGTATCCAAATTCGGCCGGCCTTTAGTTAAGATCAACTGTCAGGGAAATAAAGTGGTGGATATCGAAGTAGACCGATGTTCCCCGTGTGGATCTACTCAGTTCGTGGCTGATGCTTTAATTGGAGAAGAAACTGAAAACCTGCCTATCAAGGCTGGCCTCAAAATCCAGCACTACCCCTGCCGTGCTCCTAAGATGAGACTCTTTTCAGATGATGAATGCAAGAAGGAAATGGCCGCTAACTTCCACAAGGACGCATTTGAAGAAGCCTTAACCGAAGAAAAAAGTGCCAAAGAATAGAATCTTCCATTATGGAGCACACTATTCTATTGATCTGCCCGGTCTCTTATAATATTTATAAGCCGTCAGATCCTATAATAACCCTAATATTATCCCTATAAAGAGTGAGCAAGATGAAAGACAATAACTCTCCCAGCCAGCGTTGTGGATCCACGAGACTGAGATTTTTGGATCGTTATTTAACTCTCTGGATATTCCTGGCTATGCTAATTGGAGTATCTATAGGTGTTTTTCTCCCGGAATTCAAGGAAATTGTATATCAGTTTCAGGTCGGAACCACCAGCATACCCATTGCCATTGGCTTAATCCTTATGATGTACCCACCCTTAGCCCGAGTACGATATGAAGAACTTCCCGATGTTTTTAGGGATTGGAAAGTTTTGGGGCTGGCTCTGTTCCAGAACTGGGTTATAGGACCTATATTGATGTTTACACTGGCCTTGATATTTTTATCAGGATATCCAGAGTACATGGTGGGCCTGATCTTGATAGGTATAGCTCCCTGCATTGCCATGGTTCTGGTTTGGAATCAGTTAGCCCAGGGAAATAACGAATATGCAGCAAGTCTGGTGGCGTTTAACAGCATTTTTCAGGTCTTGTTTTATAGTGTATATGCCTGGTTTTTCATAACAGTCTTACCTCCACTTTTAGGTATCCAGGGAAGCGTAATAGATATTAGCATTGTTCAGATAGCCCAAAGTGTCTTCATATATTTAGGAATACCCTTTTTGGCCGGATTTTTCACCAGATACTTTTTAGTTAAGATCAAAGGAAAGGATTGGTACCAGGAAAAATTTATTCCTAAAATTAGTCCCATAACCCTTCTAGCCCTTCTGTTTACCATAGTGGTGATGTTCAGTTTGAAAGGCGATTATTTGGTGCAGATACCATTGGATGTAATATTTATTGCTATCCCTTTGCTTCTGTACTTTGTGGTGATGTTCTTTTTAACCTTCTTTTTAGGTTACAAGTTAGGAGCAGACTACACCCGCACCACAGCCATATCATTCACCGCTGCCAGTAACAACTTTGAACTGGCTATTGCCGTAGCCATTGCTATTTTTGGTATAGGATCCGGAGTGGCCTTCGCTACCGTAGTAGGTCCGCTGATAGAAGTTCCTATATTAATTAGTCTGGTAAATGTAGCTTTTTGGCTGCAAAAGAAATGGTTTAAACCAGATGATATTAGTTAAATTTTAAAAAAAAGAGATCCGCGTTTATTTTAACTCCTAAATAAATGGGGGGAGTGAAGTGCACATTGCTATCGCTAGGGATAATAAGTGCACTCACTGACGAATAAACCGCTTCCGTGTCCAAACCTCCAAAAAGAGATTGGAGGAACCTATTTTGGACAAATATTGATCACCTGTCCATCACATATAAATCTTTTGATTTAATTCTTGCTAATTCCGCCTTTTTAGTCTCATTTTCTTATTTAAGACATGTTTTGAAGGTATCAAGATGCTTAGTTAGAGATAACCATATCTCGAGGTCAGTTTATCCTTTTAAGCTATCTCTAATCATAAAATTAAAAAAGAGAATTAATCCAAAAGTTTCTTAATGGAAGACCATGCTTTTAAATCAATTCTAAACGATAAAAAACTCTAAAAGTAAAAGAACATCCTATCTGTAATCTTTTATGGATATAACCTCTATATATGGGGTTTCAAATATTAATAACACTTCTCAATGCTTTCTAAAGACAGTTCTTACGTAACATTTTCGGAATAAATTAAATTAACCACCTAAAAGAATCTAACAAAGAATTATAATTATCATAAACCTTTCATAATCTATTAAAATAAATATTCGCATTTATATAAAGTTATTGGACCTTTTCCAACCATTTCTAAAATTTTTTTTCTAAAAGGTAACAGCAGATACCGTCATTAAATATAATAAAATAAAATCAGAAGTTAATTATTTAACAGTTAAGGCCTAAGAAGTAGATGGTGAAAAACATGTTACAGGTAGGTATAATTGGAGCCAGTGGCTACACTGGTGGAGAACTCTTAAGATTACTACTACATCATCCTCAAGTGGAGGTGGTGGCGGCCACATCCCGGCAGCACGCTGGACTGGAAATTTGCAAGGTGCATCCTCACTTGCAGGATTTGGAATTAGATTTTCAGGACATTTCCCCGGAAAATATGGACGCCGACCTGGTCTTCACTGCGACACCCCACGGTGCTTCCATGTCCATCGTGCCCCCACTCATGGAACAGGGAATGAAAGTGGTGGATTTAAGTGGAGACTATCGTTTTAACGATATTTCAACCTACGAAAAATGGTACCACCTAAAACACAAACACCCCCTGGATGCTGTTTACGGCCTGCCCGAGATGTATCGGGATGCCATAAAATCAGCCCAGCTAGTTGCTAATCCGGGTTGTTTTCCCACCGGTGCTATTTTAGCTGCTTTACCTTTGGTTAACGAGGAACTGGTGGATACCCTTATTATAGATTCTAAAACCGGTATTAGTGGTGCTGGAATTAAACCAACCCCTGCCACTCACTACCCCAACTGTGGAGATAACGTGGTGGCTTACAACGTCACCAACCACCGCCACATGCCAGAAATACAGGAAAAACTTAACGAATATTCCCCGGTGAAGGTAGGTTTTACCCCGCACCTGGTGCCAGTAATCAGGGGGATACTGACCACTCTACACACTTACCCCCTGGATGTAATCACCCCCGAGGAGATACAAAATGTTTACCAGAAGTTCTATCAGGATGAACCCTTCGTAAGGATTTTAAACCCTGACGAAATTCCTAGTTTAAGCTCCGTGCGGGGTTCTAACTACTGCCACATTGGAAGTTTCCAGACCGACGAAAATGGACGCTTAGTAGTGGTATCTGCCATTGATAATTTGGTGAAAGGGGCATCAGGTTTAGCGGTGCAGAACATGAACCTAATGTGCGGGTTCCCCGAGACATTATCCCTGGAACTAATTGGACTCCATCCCTAGATGGGGGGGGTGAATGGTCCTTTACCTTAAAATGGTCTTAATCCCTTAGGGAGGGATGTTTGGCAGGGTGATGTTAACCCCTAAACTTATATGATAAGATTTAAAGATTATGTGCTAGTGAACCACAACCCCCCTTGGCATCGATTTATATCTTTATTTTATATTTGTGAGATATTTATGAGGTTTCAAAATGAAGACTGTAATTTTATTTTACTCCCGGACCAGTAAAACGGCACTGGTAGCCCGAACCCTTGCTTCTGAGGTGGGAGCCGACTTGCTGGAGGTAACAGACCTGGTGGACCGTACGGGTCCCTGGAATTACCTGAAGTCCTCAGTAGATGCTGTCCGTGAAAATAAAACCAAAATAAAACCTGAAAATATTGATTTAACTTCATATGGCCTGATTTACATTGGGGGGCCCACCTGGGCTGCTAAACCGGCCCCGGCCATAATTACTCTCATTGACCAGTGCCATCTGCAGGGTAAAGACGTTATTTTATTTGCTACCATGGGTAGTAGAGGGGGTCGCCAGGTTATTGAAAGGATGCGAGAGAAGACTGAAGCCCGCGGTGCTCGTATGGTTAGTTCATTCCTTTTAAAAATAGGAAATCATAGCTATGAAGAGATTATTGAGGAGGTTAAACAGACGGTGCAGGATAGGGACCTGCCCCTCTACGGAATATAATACCGGTGATGTTCATGAATATAGAAAAACTATTGGAATCTTACAAACCATTAATTGCCATACCCGTGGCGATAACCCTATTATGCCTGGCCATAGTGGCCATAAATGGGCTTCCAGGGAGTATAGACCTGGAAGGGGGTACAATTGCCACCCTACAATTGGAAACACCAGTCAGTGAAAGCCAACTGCAAAGCCAAATTTCCACATCCCTGGGAATATCCGGGGTAGATGTTAAGTCCATTAGAGGACAGCAGGCTAACGTGGAGATCACTGGAAACGTGAACATTGTTAAACTCACCGAGGCCGTTCAAGGGACTGCCACCATCCAGAGCTACCGATCAGTAGGGCCGCTTTTGAGTAAACAGTCCTTAACCCAAGTTTACTATGCTCTGGCATTTGCTTTCCTCTTTATGAGCATTACGGTATTCATCATATTCCGGAATGTGGTGCCTTCTCTGGCCGTTATATTGGCCGCATTATCTGACATCATTATTGCCGTAGGTTTTATGAGCTTGTTTGGGATACCCCTGTCCCTGGCATCGGTGGGGGCGATTTTAATGCTAATTGGTTACAGTGTGGATACCGACATTCTCCTGACCACCCGGATTTTGAAAAATAAGAGGGGAACCATAACGGAACGTGCCTTGGACGCTATGAAAACCGGATTTGCCATGGCTGCCGCTTCTATTGGTTCCGTGGTGGCCCTGTACCTGGTGGTTATATTCTTAATACCGTCTGCTTCCATATTAGGAGAAATAGCCGCGGTACTCATAATTGGTCTGGTGGCGGATGTGATGGCCACATGGCTTATGAATCTGGGAATACTTAGATGGTACCTGGAGGCACGCAAATGAATTTTAAAGAATTTATAAAGGATGGAAGGGTTATTCTTCTGGTGGTCCTGTTGCTGGTCAGTGTGGCCTCCATATCCATATTCGGAATCCAGCAGGGACTGGACCTGAAGGGAGGATCTGTAATTCAGATCCGCCTGGAACAGCCGGTAGATGCAGCTACCATGAATACGGTGACTGCGGTTCTGGACCGGCGACTTAACATCTTCGGGGTTAAGGACGTTAAGGTCAGGCCCAGTGGAAACCAGGATGTAATTGTAGAAATAGCCGGTGTTACTCCCGATGATGTGGCCAAGGTAGTGGGAACGCCGGGTAAATTTGTGATCAAAATAGATAACCAGACTGCCCTGGTGGGTTCGGACATAACCAAGGTAGCGCCCTACCAGGTCACCGGGGACACTTGGAAAGTACCCTTTACCATATCTGCCGAGGGAGCTTCGAAATTTGCCAAGGTAGCTCAGGGCAAGGCCGATGCACCAGTGGAGATGTACCTGGACGACCAGCTAATATCATCCCCCCTCCTTGATGCGGGTTTAGCAACTGGAGTTCCCTCCACCGATGTGGAAGTCAGTGGAACGGAAAAAACTAAACAGGAAGCGGAAAGTCAGGCCAAGAGTATCCAAACTGTTTTACAATCGGGTGCTCTGCCAGTGAAGGTTACCATAGAAGGTGTTAGCAGCGTATCCGCGGAACTGGGTGAACAGTTCCAGAACGGTGCTTTAATTGCAGGTTTCCTGGCTTTAATGGTAATCAGCATCATCATACTCATTTACTACCGCACTCCCATCCTGGTGATACCCATCATCATCACCAGTGTGGCGGAGTTGGTGCTGATCTTAGGAACTGCCAGTATAATTCAATGGAACATTGACCTGGCGGCCATTGCGGGTATACTGGCGTCCATTGGTACGGGAGTAGACGACCAGATCATCATCACCGACGAGGTACTTAAAAAAGGTGAACAGAAAACAAGAAGGAGGGGCGGAGTACAACTCCGGATCAAGAGCGCTTTCTTCATAATCTTCGCTGCGGCCGGAACCCTCATAGCTGCAATGTTGCCATTGGCCTATGTCGGATTCAGCCGGGGATACACTGGTATCGGTGTATTATCAGGTTTTGCCTTCACCACCATCCTGGGAGTTCTGATTGGCATATTTATCACCCGACCGGTATACGCCAAGTTCATCGAACTGTTACTGGGTGATAAAAAAGTAGAACCAACCCCCGCTAAGGAAACAACCACTAAAAAGTCGAAAAAAGGTTCCAGAAAGAAAAAGAAAGGTAAGAAGAAATAACTCATTACCTTTTTTTTCATTCCTTTTTTTTCATTATTATATTTTTTTAAAGTATCTAGTCCGGTTGTCGGAAAATTATATTAACCTTCCGGACCCTATCTTTAAATTAGTAGGGGAAGTTAGATAGCTATGAAGACTCCCAGGGAACTTAAGGTTAAACCTATTAAAAATGGAACGGTCATTGACCACATAACCGCCAACAAGGCCCTCCATGTTTTGAAGATCCTGCATTTGCCCAGTCAGGAATCAGCGGTGACCATTGCCATGAACGTCAAGTCCTCCCAGATGGGGGCCAAAGACATTGTCAAGATCGAAGGAAGAGAATTAGAATCAGGGGAAGTGGATAAAATAGCCCTGATTGCTCCTCATGCCACTATAAACATCATCCGGGATTATGATATCGTTACCAAGGGCAAGGTGAATCTATTAGACGAGACTTCGGACATTATCCGCTGTGCCAATCCCAACTGCATCACCAACACCGAAGAACCCGTGGAGTCCCGGTTCTACGTCACATCCCAAGAGCCGGTGATAGTGCGCTGCTACTACTGTGAACGGGTCATGGACCAGAAGGAGATTGAGGTGCAATTTGGTTCCTTTTAGATGGATAATTTTTAAAAAACAATAATTCCAGTTCTATAGGGGGTACTATAGAAGTTATTTTAAGAAAAATGAGGGGGTATTTATTTTTGACAATTTTCAGAAAAATATTAGATCTCCACACCAGTAAAAGATTGGAAATATTAGACATCACCCGACCGGTGGAAGAAACCGTTAATAGAAGTGGTTTTAAAGTGGGAATGGTGAATATTTACAGCCGCCACTCCACCTCATCCATTGTGGTAAATGAGAACGAGACCGGACTGGTGGAAGACTTCCAAGTGGCCCTGGAAAAACTTATACCCACCGGTGCCGGTTACCGGCATGACCGCATCGACAACAACGCCGATTCCCATATTAGAAGCTTTCTAGTGGGAGGATCTGAAACTATACCCATTGAAGACGCGCGGATGATGCTGGGCACCTGGCAAAGTATTTTCTTTGTGGAGTTAGATGGTCCTCGCCACCGGAAAATTACAGTGACGGTGGTGGGTGATTAAAAAAGAAAAAAATTCGGTAGAAAAAAAATTATAACTTTCAAATGAGTTAGACGAATTCAATCTCGAAGGCCACCACCGGGTACTCCAAGTTAAAACCCGTGATAACTGCCGGGCTCATCTCCCCGAAGACACCCTTTAGAACTGTTTTGCCCTCTTTTAAACCCTTCACTGCAGCGCACCTTCCCTTTACAAAAGAAGGATGGTTAAGAGGCTCCACCACCATCTCCAATCCCAGATTGGTTAATAGGGCTGCAGTGAGTGATTTGACCTCGGTGAAGTTGGCATGAGAATGAGTAACGGCACTGGCTAACTTACTAGCACCTTTAGTCTTGGTTTCCGTTTTATGGTCCAGATAAACAACTTCTCCCACTTCAAATATCTTTTGGGGCAAGTCTTCGTGTTTGTTGTGGTCTAAAAACTCCAGAAGACCATTTAGAAGGCTCTTTCGGATCATGGTCCGGTCCTGGCTAATGGGTTGGGCCACTTCGATACGGTCCTCCTCAGGTAGCAGCATCTTCTGGTAGTGATTCTCTTCATTAGTGAGCATTAGGCTCATGACCTCCACCTGTCCCAGACCCACCATGATCTCCCGGACGAGTTTCTCAAATTCTTTTCGAGGGTCTTCTCGGGCCACCGTAGCCACGCGGGGTAAGGCTGGTTTCAAGTGGGGGAAGGAGTAGCCAATGGCCACGTTCTCCACCAGGTCCACCTCGTGGAGGATGTCCACCCGGAATGGTGGTATTAACACCTTAACTTCATCTTCATCAACTTTTTCTGCACCCATGCGCACCCGTTTAAGTGCATCCACTACCTGGTCAGCAGTTAACTTAATTCCAAGAATTTCCTCTGATTTTTTCACGTGAACCATCTTTTCCTTAGGAGTTAAATCTGGCAGTATTCTTACTTCATCAGGGTAGGTGATGTCCATGGTCTTGATCTTTGCCCCGGCCTCAGCAAAGCTGGTGGCTAAAATAACGAGAGTCCTCTCCACCGCCCTCTGGTCGGTCCCGGTAACGTCCACCAGGAAGTTTTTAGTATCTGCCGTGAGTTTGGTCAGCTCCCCATTGATGATGGGGGGCATGGAAAGAACGTTGTCATTGCGGTCTACAATGAGGGGGTAGGCATCAAACTTTTCTATAATATGTGCATAGGCACGTCCTTTCTTGTGTTTTTCTAGTATTTCCCTTAGAGTTAATTCCTCATGACATTCCAGGGGTACGAAAGACACTTCGTCCGGGGTAGCGGCCAGGTAACGGAAAGGAGGTTTTAAGACGTCCAGGTTATGGATCCCAATGGCCACCTTTTTACGGTCCCGTCCCAGGACCCAGTGCAAGTCTTCCTGGAAGTCCATAAGCTGCTTCAACTTATTTTCATCGAGTTTTATCCCTTCCATAATGCAGCAGGCCACGTAGGGCCTGATATCTTCCAGTTCGGGATCAACACTAAGCGTAACGCCGGAAGGTTCTAATTTATATTCCGGAAGTCCCTCTTCTATCTGTAAAAATCCTTTAAGGGTCCGGGCCACCCCTTCCAAGGAAAGATGGTCCGGTCGATTGGGGAAAAATTCTACCTTTACTTTTGCATCGTCGAAAGCTTCCACGTCGCTGCCGATCATGGGTAGAAGGTCCAGTAGGTCGGCCTGATCAAGGGGGGTTCCCAGTAATTCTTCCAGGTCGTGGTAGGTAAAATTTATTACGGGCATATAAATCGTCTCATGGGTTGTAGATACTCATCTGCGGTTAGCTAAATATTTAGTAAATATCACCTGTTGGTAGTAACATGACTAAGTGGTGATAAACTTCATCATGATAGGGATGAAATAAACATCTTTTTTTTCATCCATTAATGGGGGGGGTTAATGGAGAACACCAGGATGAAAAATGTGGATTCTATTACAAAGTGCAGGGCACGGTGCTCCAGGGGTGGTAGTTTTAGGTCGGCGGCTTCGTGGAATAAGTCCACAAACAAATGAATACCTGCTGCTAAAAACCCGATGGGGGGGGACAGGAATATGATGGATATAACCACGAAATTGAATAAAGACTCCAGGGCCTCGTGTACCATCCACATGCGGATGTTGGAGCCAACTATTCTCTGGATCAATCCTGCTAAAAGGACGTAGAAGTCAAAAAACAAACTCCAGAAGAGTTTGGTGTGTATCTCGTCGCTGATAGCCAGGGCCACTGCCAGGTAGAACCATAATAATTCCATCTTTTTTTCACCGTAAATTTATAGGTACTAGTTATAACTAACTATATTCACTATTAATAAAAAGCATATATGTTTAACTACGGCTTATTCTAATAAAATATTGTACATAAGGAGAGTCAAGATGACCACCGGCAAGGTTCCCAAGGATTACGATCATAATAAAGAAATAGAATGGCAGGATAAGTGGCAGGCAGACCAGATCTACCGGTTCAACCCCGAAGAAACCCGTCCCCTCTACATCATAGACACCCCACCCCCTTACCCTACTGGCTCCATACACATGGGCCACGTCTTAAACTGGCTTTACATGGACCTTATTGCCCGTTACCAGCGGATGAGAGGATGCCAAGTATTGTTCCCCCAGGGATGGGACTGTCACGGTCTGCCCACCGAAGTTAAGGTGGAGGAGATACATCATATCAAAAAAAATGACGTTCCCCGGGATGAATTCCGGCAGATGTGCATTGACCTTACCAGCGAAAACATTGCGGGCATGAAGGCCCAGATGATGCGCCTGGGCTTTAGCCAGGATTGGACCAGGGAGTACGTCACCATGACCCCCGAGTACAAAACCAAGACCCAGCTATCTTTTTTAAAAATGTACCGCCAGGATCTGATCTACCGGGCGGTGCACCCGGTGAACTGGTGCCCCCGCTGCGAAACAGCCATTGCCTTTGCCGAAGTGGAGTACCAGGAAAACCAGGCCCATCTCAATTATCTCACTTTTCCGGATGCAGAAGGGAAAAATGAAGTTCCCATTGCTACCACCCGGCCGGAACTGTTAGCCGCCTGTGTAGCAGTAGTAGTGCACCCTGAAGACCAACGTTACCATCAACTGGCTGGCAAAAGCGTAAGAGTACCCCTCTTCAACCGGGAAGTTAAGATCATAAAAGACCCGGAAGTGGACCCCGAATTTGGTACCGGCGCCGTTATGATCTGTACCTTTGGGGATAAGACCGATGTTTCCTGGGTTAACCGCTACGACCTGGACATTGTGGAAGCCATCGACGAGAAGGGCTTCATGACTGAAGTCTGCGGAAAATACGCCGGCCTGGAACTTAAAGAATGCAAGGACCAGATCCTAGAAGATCTTAAAAAAGAGGGTTACCTTACCCAACAGGAAGTAGTAGACCAGAATGTGGGCCAGTGCTGGCGGTGCAAGACTCCCATCGAGATCCTGGTCAAGAAGCAGTGGTTCGTAGCGGCAAAAAAACTCTCGGATGATATTACTCGAGCCGCCCAAGAGATGGTTTGGACTCCGGAGCACATGCGGACCCGCCTTTTAAACTGGACCGGTAGCATGGAATGGGACTGGTGCATTTCCCGCCAACGGATATTCGCCACCCCCATACCAGTGTGGTATTGCTCCGAATGTGGACAGGTTAAACTACCTCAAGAAGAGGATTTACCATTAGACCCCACCCAGGACCAGCCCGGGGAACCTTGTGATTGTGGAAGTATCAATTTTATACCGGAGGAGGACGTCCTGGACACCTGGATGGACAGCAGCTTAACTCCTCTAGTAATTGCCGGCTGGCCGGACGAGGACTTCGTAAAGTTATATCCCTCTAACATCCGCCAGCAGGGCCACGACATTATCCGTACCTGGGCTTTCTACACCATTATGCGGTGTCAAGCCCTCACCGGAGAATCTCCCTTTGTAGAGGCAGTCATCAATGGGATGGTATCGGGGGATGATGGTCATAAAATGAGCAAGTCCCGGGGTAACGTCATAGTCCCCGAGGAAGTTATAAAAGAATACGGTGCCGATGCACTCCGGTTATGGGCTTCCCACAGTGTACCTGGATCAGACGTGCCCTTCGTCTGGAAGGACGTGCAGCACGGCTACAAATTCTTACGTAAGTTCTGGAACGCCTACCGTTTTGCCAGTATGAACCTGGAAGGGTACACCCCCACCACCAAAGTTCCTCCACTGGGCCCCCTAGATCAGTGGATGCTCTCCCATCTAAACCGACTGGTGGGTGAGGTAACCAGCAGCCTGGACACCTACAATTTTGCCCAGGCCCGCAACCGGATACAGAGCTTCATCTGGCACCAGTTCTGTGACGACTACATTGAAGCCGTGAAGTACCGACTCTACAGTGAACTAGATTCCCGCGAAGCCGCACTATACACCCTCTACACTGTTATCAGCACATCCTTAAAATTGTTAGCACCCTTTACTCCTCACTTCACCGAAGAAATACACCA
>JAUYBK010000166.1 GCA_030693105.1 Methanobacteriaceae archaeon
GTCCATTAACCCTCATTATAGTTAATCTTTTCTAAAAAATAAAACCCCCAAAATTTGTAAATATACTAAAAAGGCCCTATTTTAAGACCTGTCTTTCGGGACAGAAGTAGGTGGTACGTCCTCCTACCTTAATAATATTCAGAGTATCTCCTTCGGGGCATTCACCTCCCGGATAACGGTGAGATAAAAGATAAGACTTGGGAAAATCACGGGGGCGGTCCTGATATTCAATGCCCTTCTCCAGTACCAGCTTCATTTTTTTAAATAGAACCTGAATATCGTGATAATTCAGCTGATTAGAATGTGTTTCTGGATGTATATTACTCTGGTAAAGTATTTCGTCGGCGTAAAGGTTACCAACTCCGGCAATAAAATTCTGATTCATAAGCAGGGGCTTAATCATACCAGTCCTACCTTTAAATAACTCCTTAAAAGATCCAAACCCAATTTTCAGGGCGTCTGGCCCTAAACCTTTTTGCCGCAGGAATTCATCCGGATCGCTGGTCAATCCCAGTTTTCCAAATTTTCGCGCATCGTCAAAAGCAAGGTGGTAACCGTTTTGAAAGTTTATTAACATCCGGGCGTAGGGAGAACTCTTTTGGTGGAAGTAATGAAGATAACCGGTCATTCCGAAGTGCATGATGAGGTGTAGGTCATGGTCCAATTTTGAAAATAGATATTTGCCGTACCTCCGGCTAGATCTGAATTCATGACCCTTAAGAGAATCTTCCATCTCCTTTGACGTAGTATCCACTAATAGTGAGGGACTCAGGACCTCCACCTTTCTTATTCGCTGGTTAAGGGCGTTTTCATCAAAATAACGTTTATAAATCGCTATAGTGGGTAGTTCTGGTATGTTTTTACCTCCCCTACATTCGGACTCTACATGGAGTAGGGATTCCTATGAAAATAAAACTTTCTCTTAAAGTAAAGGGGGGAATAGTTCAATTATTCTGATTTAATGGAAGCAGCATCATTAAAAATAAAAAAAGTGAAAAGATAGATGCAGTGGCTAAAAATAGATGCGGTGGGGTTAAACCGCGATATCCCCACTTTCTCCAGTTCTTATCCTTACCACGTCCTCTATAGGGGATATGAAGATTTTACCGTCTCCAATATCTCCCGTCTTTGCGGTTTTTACTAGGGTGCCCACCACTTTTTCTGTATCTTTATCTTTGACGATGATTTCCAACCGAGTTTTGGGCAGCAGGTCTATTCGATAGTCCCTTCCCCGGTAGCTTTCAGTTATCCCTAACTGTCTACCGCGTCCTTTGACCTCCATGACAGTTATCCCGTGGCACTCAATTTCTTCTAATGCATCTTTTACATCATCCAATTTATTGGGCCGGATTATGGCTACAATTTTCTTCATTTTAATTCACCTCGATTAGATGCGGTAACCGGACTCTTCGTGGAGGTTAGTGTCCAGTCCTTCGATTTCTGCTTTATCATCCACACGTAGACCAATGGTCAAGTCAATTATTTTACCCAGTATGAGGGTAACCACGAAACTGTAACCTGCTACTGCGGCCACGGCAATTATCTGGGTTACTAACTGTCCCGGGTTACCATAGAACAACCCGGTTCCCATTGAATTGATGAATGGGGCTGCGAAAAGACCTGTGGCTAGTGCTCCCCATAAACCGGACATACCGTGTATTCCAAACACGTCCAGAGCATCGTCATAACCCATTTTGGATTTGAGGGTGCTGATGGCGAAGTAGGATACTAAACTGGTTATCAGGCCTATTATAACTGCGGCTTGAACAGTTACGAAACCAGCCGCGGGGGTTATGGCCACTAAACCTGCCACTGCACCAGATATTCCACCCAGAATGGTTGGTTTCCCTGTTTTTATGTAGTCAATTATGATCCAGGATATCATGGCCGCTGCTGCTGAAGTGTTGGTTACTATAAAAGCTGAACCAGCTAAACCACCTGCTGTTAATGCTGAACCGGCGTTGAATCCGAACCAACCAAACCAGAGTAATGCAGCACCAATTACCGAGTAGCCCAAGTTGTGGGGCAGTAGTTTGGTGTCTTTTCGTTTACCCAGTAATAGGATTAGGGCCAGGGCGGCTATACCAGAGTTGATGTGTACTACGGTACCACCTGCGAAGTCCAGTGCACCTAGTTGGGCTAACCATCCTCCACCCCATACCCAGTGGGCTATAGGCACGTAAACCAGTGATACCCACAGGACTACGAAGGCCATCCAGGAAGAGAACTTCATCCTCTCCACCACGGCCCCGGATATCAGGGCAATAGTAATGGCTGCGAAGGTCATCTGGAATGCTATGTAAACTGTTTCAGGTATGGTGGGGGCCAGTGTAGCTAATTGATCTACTCCTATCCCATTAAATAGCAAGTTACTGGGATTTCCGATAAATCCTATTAGCGTGTCCGTCCCAAATGCGAATTGGTAGCCGTATAATACCCAGATAATACTGGTGATGGCGAAGGCAATCAGGGACATGAACATGGTGTTCAAAACGTTTATTTTTTTGGTGAGACCACCGTAGAATAGAGCCACCCCGGGAATGGTCATTAGTATGACTAGGGCGGTGGATATGAGCATCCACGCGGTATCACCGCTGTTTAATACGGGATCCATTGATTTTTTCCTCCTAATTTAAGAATTTATTTTTTTACAAACTTTGTCTAAATACAAACTTTGTCTATAAATATACAAGCG
>JAUYBK010000173.1 GCA_030693105.1 Methanobacteriaceae archaeon
TAGTATGTCCTGTATGGGGTCCAGAGTTTTCTGAACTTCTTGAGCTGTTTGGTTAGTTGCTTCACTGACATTTTGTAGTGCCTGGTCAGTACTACCTTTCAGATCATTAAGGGAAGATGGTTGTGCGGCTGCCAGGGCAGGAAGAGTGATTAAAACCAAACTTAATACTAACAGAAAACCTATTAATTTTTTCTTCATTTATTTCACCAGTTAATTTATACTTACCATTATAAGGGAGGTATCTATTAAAATATTTACTTCAGAAGGAATTAAGATTATTTGGTGAACCACATGAGTGAAGATAGGTACCAGAAAGGTATTAAAAACCTGAAAGTCATGAACCCCCAATCATTCAAGATACTTGAAGATAATTTAAAAGATATAGCTCCTGATCTGGCACGATACGTGGTTGAATTCCCCTACGGTGATATCTACTCCCGGTCCGGCCTGGATTTGAAGACCCGGGAACTGGTGACCATTGCTTCGGTTACCACTATGGGCGGTGCTCAGACCCAGCTGAAAAGTCATATAAAGGGCGCTTTGAATGTAGGTTGCACTAAAGAAGAGATTTTAGAAGTATTAATACAGATGGCTGTTTATGCTGGTTTTCCCCGAGCTATAAATGGAGTTTTAGCGGCAAAAGAAGTTTTTGAGAACATTAAAAGCGAGAAATAATTAAATATTAAATTATTTTTTTATAAACACTGCAAATATACTTATAAACCAAAAACTCCAATTGCATTCTTTTGAGTTACCTTGGCCACTTCCTGCACAGCTACAGATTTAATATCCGCAATTACCTTTACTGTTTCTTCAACAAAGGCAGGTTCATTGCGTTGACCCTTAAAGGGAGATAAGTAAGGGCTGTCGGTTTCAGTTAAAAGTTGGGACAATGGTAATTCACGAGCCAGTTCCTGATGGTGTTTAGAAAAACACACTATAGTGGACATGGATATGAAATAACCTTCCTCCAGTATCAAACGGGCAGTATCTAACTCTCCCCCGTAGCAGTGAAAAATAACTTGAGGTATTTCTGGATATTCTTTAACCATTTCCAGAGCTTTCTTCTCAGCATCGCGAGCGTGTATAACCAGTGGTTTTTCTTCTTCCGCTGCCATTTCCAGGAAAGTTCTAAAAAGTTTTTCCTGTTTTTTACGCACTTCCCCATTTTTTACACCGTAAAAATCTAGACCAGTTTCGCCCAAAGCTACCGCTCGATCCATATTAGAATTAATTTCCTTTAAAACCTGCTCTATGGCGGATTTATCAGCTTTAGGAACGTAATGAGGATGAAAGCCCAGGGCGGGATATAAAAAACCAAAATATTCCTCAGCCAGTTTCAGAGTGCGACGGTTACCGCCTAAATTGGCTCCAGAGTTGATTATGGCCTTCAATTTTTCCTGAGCCCTTCCCATTACCTCCTGGCGAGTTTTGTTATACTCTTTAAAATCAACGTGACAGTGAGCGTCGATCACGAACATCTACACTCCAAAACGTCGTTCCCGCTGCTGGTAAGATCTTAATGCCCTTAAAAAATCAACTTTACGTAGCTCGGGCCATAGGCTGTCACAAAAATATAGTTCAGAATAGGAAGACTGCCATAATAAAAATCCACTAAGTCTTTCCTCTCCACTGGTTCTTATTATGAGGTTAGGGTCTTTCAAACCAGCAGTGTAAAGGTTCTTATTAACCATGTTCTCGTCTATTTCATCCACGTCGATTTTTCCTGCTTCGACATCCTTTACGATTTTTTTTAGGGCATCGACTATTTCCGTTCTCCCATCATAGCCAATGGCAATGTTCACCATACGCTGGTCGTAAGCTGCCGTGCATTCTTCTGCTATCCTTATGGCTTCTCTAACGTCCTTCGGAAGAAGTTCTAGTTTTCCCACTGCTTTAACCCTTACCTTGTTTTTGTGGATCTTCTGGTTGTTTGCAATTTCCTCGAAATTTTTCTTAAAAAGACGCATTAACCCCTCCACTTCGTGAGGGGGTCGGTTGAAGTTTTCAGTGGAGAAAGCGTAGGCTGTTACAATTTCTATTCCCAGATCAACGCACCAGTCCAGTACTCGTTCTAAGGTACCTACTCCTCTTTTATGCCCTTCAATAGTGTCTATATTTCCTTGTATTTTGGTAAATCTTCGGTTACCGTCCATGATGATGGCCACGTGTTTGGGCATGTTCTCGGGCCGCAGATTCCGTGATATATACCATTCATACAAGCTATAAAGGGGTTTAAGGGGTTCCATTTCTAAACTCCAGTAAATTATTTCTATTATTTTTTAGATTAACTAAGTGAGCTGCTAATTTTAAAGCCCGTATATATCCTTCTTTATTTTGAGACCGGGAAGTATCAATAAATATTTCTTTAATTCCTAGGGTTATTGCTCCGTAGCTCTTTCCAGAGCCCAAAAAAACAAGGCTGCGAAAGATAAGATTTCCACAGATGCCGTCTGGAGCCATAATCAAGTTGGCACCGTCGGCCAGTGCATCTTCGATTAATATGAAGTAGTGTTTGACCGGGTATTTATCCATTGTGATGCGGGTAAGTTCTTCTGCTTCATCCAAAGAATCATCAATTCGGGTGCTCCGACCCCGATCCTGAGGTCTTCCCCCGGATAATATTCCTATTCTAGGTTTTATGCCCATATCAAGCATAAAACTAGCTCCTTGGTTTATTATCTGTTCTTTCTGTTGTAAATTATCCCCTTCATCTATTCCCACGGGGGCCAGAAGAAATTTGCGTCCCTTAACCTCCAAAACAGAAGCCCGGCATAGATTAGGGTATTTACTACGGAGCCGGTTCATAATTCCAGAAGCGTTCAATGATCCCCTAACCACCGCATCAACCTTCCTTCCAAGGAGTAAATCTATCAGTTCATCTTCAGATTCCGTTAAGACAATATCAAAGTCCACTATATTAATAGCATCTTTAATGGCACGGTTTTCTCCCATTCCAGCCGCCAGTCTCATATTTCACCAGATACATTTATAAGATTAGTAAGAGTTCTTTAATGAAATATTTTTTTATAAATCGAAGGTTTTGGAGAACTATTCATTTTTAATCATTAATCAATAGAAACATACCCGCATGAATCCTATTTTCAGATATATTTATATTACTAATGACATATATTATTATAGTGGAAAAGACTTGAATGATAAAAAAACGAGGCAACTCGGTGTTATGTTAATTAAAAACCTTTGGGGAATTTGAAAAAAGTTTTCTAATTCTTTAATTTAAGAAGGATTTAAAATGTTAAAACATTCGCCCCACTCCAGAAAATTATTATTTCAAGATTATAAGGAAGGTTATCTTGTTTGTGAATCATGCCAAGGTTATTATCAACTTCATCAAAATGAATCACCCACTGACTTTGAATCCTGCGAGTGTGGATATCCCTTGGAATACTTCAGAACCCTGGAAGAAGTTAAAATACGCATTTATCAAACCGATTCACCAGAATCAGAACTGAACTATGAAGAGATGACAAAACTTCTCAGTGTGATTAAAAGCAAAGCTAAACAAAGGAAAGAAATGATAGACGAACTTTCTCGCAGAATAACCATACAAGAAGAGCTTTTAAGGGAAATAAAAGCAGGAAAATGGTCTTTGTGGAACATTCTAGAACAGAGAGACCTTCCTTCCGATGTGAAAAGGCAAAAAAAACTCTTAGAAGATATAGAACAGCAGGAAGAACGCCTTATGAGTATGGTAATAGAAAAAAGAGTCCGGGAGAGAACACCTGAATTTCACCTTAGGGTTATGTCCTTCATTAGTACCTTAGATCCGATGTTTTACCTTTCAATGGCTGTAATATTACTAATAATCGTGCTGGTACTTATTTTAATTAGTTAATTATTTTTAATTAAAGAAATATTAAATGGAAA
>JAUYBK010000176.1 GCA_030693105.1 Methanobacteriaceae archaeon
CCACCAGTTCCTTCACTTCATCCGAGAAAAGTTCAGGTGAGGCTTCCACCTTAACTTCCATCTGGTCCAGGTGCTGGGGCCGGGTAACGATGATCTGGTAGTGGGGTTCTATGCCGTCGATCTTCAAAAGGGCCTTTTCTACCTGGGAGGGGAAGACGGCCACTCCCCTGACTTTCAGCATATCATCGGTACGGCCGGTAATCCGGGCCATCTTAACTAAAGTACGGCCACAGGAACATTCTACCCTTCTAAGGGTAGTTAAATCCTTGGTTCTAAAACGAATAATAGGCATACCCTCCCGGGTAAGGGTGGTCAAGACCATCTCGCCCCGCTCTCCTTCGGGCAGGTTTTCTTGGGTGTTCGGGTCGATGATTTCCGGATAAAAATGGTCCTCCATAACGTGCAGCCCGTCCTGTTCGGGACACTCCAGGGCCACCCCCGGTCCTATAATTTCAGTAAGGCCATAGATATTATAGGCCGGGGCGTGGAATCGTCTTTGTATTTCCTGCCTCATTTCTTCCGTCCACATCTCGGCACCGAAGCCAACAGCCTTTAAATTTAAACTTTTCGTATCTAATCCCTCTTCAACAGCCACTTCTGCCAAGTAAAGCCCATAAGAGGGGGTGAATATAACTACACTGGCTCCAAAGTCCTGCATAATCTCGATCTGCCTTTTTGTCTGGCCGGTGCTGATGGGTATCACAGTGCAGCCAATGTTCTGGGCCCCGTAGTGCACACCGAACCCTCCGGTGAAAAGACCATACCCATGAGTGTTCTGGATGATATCATCCTCATCTGCTCCGAACATGGTCAGACCCCGGGCCATGACCTCCGCCCATAAATCCAAGTCTCCTTTTGTGTAACCGGAGACTACAGGTTTTCCAGTGGTACCTGATGAAGTGTGGACTTCCACAATCTCCCGGCGGGGAACTGCAAACATCCCAAAAGGATATGATTCCCTTAGATCTTTTTTAGTGGTGAAGGGAAGTTTTTGGATGTCTTCCAAGCTTTTAATGTCTTCAGGTTTAACACCCGCTTCATCTAAGCGTTTTTTATAGTAAGGTACATCTTCGTAAGCTCTTTTAACAACTTCCTGCAGCCTTTTAAGTTGTAATTCTTCTCTTTTATCATGTTGCATACATTCTGCTTCTTCATTCCAGATCATGTTATCCCCTGGGGTCCAATTTGGTAAAATCTCAATGATATCAGGCCTGTTCCTTAACATGGAAACTATTGAGAACCAGATCCATCTGGTCCTTATAATCTAGTAAAGATTGGTTGAATACAAAAACTATAAAGTACACTTTTTTATTCTTTTCCAGGGCAATGCCCCTGGTGAGGAAGGTTCCTGATTCACTCTTAGTACTGGCCTCTACATTATAGGCTTTGGTATTATCTACGGTTATAACCTGTTCGTAGGTTATGTTGCTGGTCTGATTGATGTTGGCTTTCCATAGGAGTAATTTATCTCTTAAAGTCATGTTTCCCAAGGCTTCTGAGAAGACTGAAAATAGATTATCCTGATCCTTCATCACCGTAACTATCATGGGCGGAGCTACATCGGTGGATACATTCCAGTCTAAAGGATAATTAAACGAGATGTTACTATTTTCATAATGATTAAAGGTGGTATTACTCTGATTGGAATTGTTGGTTAGGTTAGGAATAGGTTTAGTATTTCCATTCCCAGAATAGATCAATGCAGCAGCAAGCACTAGACAGATTATAACAGCAAAAATCAATATTAAACGTTTGTTAGCCAATATAAATCCTTTTTTAGCCAGAACTTTTTTTGATAGGGAATCGACACGGGATTTTTCAGACGCACTTTTTCTGTTGAGAACTTTTTTCTCATCTACCTTTTTTTTAGAAGGTTTTAACACCCTATCACCGCCATGAAGAGTAGTTATTGAAATTATTAATATTATTATGTGATATATGAGTAATTATAAACTCATTATACCTAATTTTTAGATACTATTATTTTTTGAAGACGTATAAGCTTAGCGACATGAATTCCTATATTATTATATACTTAATTAATAATCATTATAATTTAAGGGTAGTTATCTTTCCATTTAATCATACTATTCAGGAGTTTAGGCATGGATTTACTGATATTAGTTATAGTAGTTTTCGTATACCTTTTAATGATAAGTTATGTGTGCTATATTGCCTGGAAACGCACCAAAAGTGCGGACGATTATTTTTATTATGAAGTTTAAAGAATTTCCTTTTAAAAAAAGCAAGGTAAAAAGCTGGGAAGAAGTTTTCCATAATCCTCGCCCCATAACCCTGGAAACTTTTAACGTTGGTACTGTGGTTATTAACCGTAGAGGAACCCTAAATCCAGTGCATCCTCACGCAGAAACGGTTCTAGATGAGCAGATGGAAGTACCCCTATTGGCCCACCTGGTTCACCATGAAAAAAAGGGAGATTATCTTTTAGATGCCGGGTTGGATGCTTCGTATTATTTAGATTCACTTGGAGGTCTGGAAGGATCAGAAGTGGACGAATTCAACCAGAATAAGAATGAAAATATTGCTTATCACCTTGATAGAAATAATATCCATTTAAAAGGAGTCTTCTTTAGCCATTTACATGCTGACCACGCAGCTGGACAGCGCGAACTTCCTCATGATATCCCTTACGCTGTGAGTAATGGAGAATATGAAGATTATCATCCTGAAGTTCACGGGGACTTTTTAGCGGGACTGGCCAATCTCGAGGAAATAGATTTCACTAAAGCTGATAATATTCCTCCCCTTGGTCCCACTGTAGATTTATTAGGCGACGGATCATTGTGGGCTATTTCTACACAAGGTCACACCCGGGGACATATCTCTTTTTTAGTAAATGGTCTAGATGGGCCGGTATTTTTAACCATGGACGCTGCTTTTATTCAGGAGAACTTGGATCGAGGGGTGGCTCCCCGTGACTATACATGGGATGTTGAAATGGCTCAGGAGACTTTAGAGAAGATAATTAAATTTTTAGGGCAGTATCCGCAGTGTAGGGTGCGGGTGGGCCACGAACTCTAAAAATCGCTTTCGGGTTAAAATTTTTCTTATACTCTAACTCTTAAATGGGTCTTAAATTTTGCCCCCTGGTTTCAATGAATAAATCTATTTCTTATGGGCTGAAAAAAAATCGTATTAATAACAGTTTTATTGGACACTAAACTTATAAAATAATGTTTAAGAAAAACTGGTTTTTGGGGGTAGTTTATAAAAAATCTCATTATTTGCAAGTCATATCATCATCTGAGCACGGAAAAGATAGCAAAAGCCAGGGCTGAAACCTTGAACTCAAAACTCGTTAAAGTTGAAGATGTGAAGGGAGAAGAGTTGGCGGATTAGGACCTGATAGGCTTTGGGTTGGGTATCTACAATCTAAAACATCATAAAGACCTGATTGGATTTATAGGGAACATGCCATCCATGGACAAGAAAGTATTCGTTTTTTCGACCTCTGGAAACTACCGGGAGAAACATCACGATCTTATCAAAGAGAAGTTGAATGAAAAAGATTGTAAAATAGTCGGCAAGTTCACCTGTTTCGGTGAATTCAGACCATTAGGGTTCAATTTGGACATGGACGGGCCATTGGCATTTATATTTGGTAAGAATAAAGATCATCCTGATGAGAAAGATTTAGATAATGCTCGGGAGTTTGCTAAGGGTCTTTTAAAATGAATAGTTCCTGACATTCGTAAAATTCCCCCAAGATTTTATACAAACTTTTAATGTCAATAATTAATTAAATTTCTATGCCAATGGTGGAATTAGGATATGGCTGATAATATTGGGACACTTATACAAACGCAAAACTGGCAAAGAATCTTCGCTCTTTGTGGCATCGTTGCGCCGATACTCTTCACGCTTCTGGTGATAGTGGCAAGCCTTATACGGCCTGAATATAGCCAGACCCACAATTTTGTCAGCGACCTAGGTGTCGGGCCCTATGCGATAATCTAAAATACCAATTTCATTATTTTCGGTCTTTTATCCATCGGTTTATCTCTCGGACTTCTAGGTTTACCAACTCCACAAGGTAGAGCCCTGAAAGCGGGCATATGTTTTGTAATAATATTCGGTTTAGGAATATTGTTTGCTGGAGTATTTCCTGAGATTATCTCTCACAAGGTCCGCATAATCTGGTAAGTGCCACTGCAGTCATCTCAATCATAGCAGCCCAACTGCTGATCTGGCAAGGATTAAGAAAGGAAGATAGCACTGTGTGGGGAAGATATAGAACATATTCACTGATAAGCGATTTATTAATAATTATTTTGGTTATTCTGCTTAAGGTTGCCATTTCTTATCAAAAAAAACCAATGTATTAAGTGAAGGGTTGATACGGTTCCACACACCGATACCATGGAGGGAAGATGGTATTGGCAGTAAAAAGGTCCTAAAAGCGGGTATCTGTAAGGTTCATAATTATTTTTAAAAACACTTAATTCTTCCTGCCAGATAATCAAAGAAAATTAGAAGGTTGGCTTACATAATATAACCAGAAGAATATCTTCTAAAAAAAGTATTTTAAAAAAAAATTTCAGGAGTACAACGAGGGTTATCAAAGGAGATTAAGTCACCATTATGCTTTAAACTATTTAATAGAAATCAAAATTGCATTAAAAATCACTTTCATTGGATTTTAAAAAATCGAGGTGATATGATGCGGGATTTATATGAAAAAATGGTAAATGAAGCACTAATGGCTCAAAAAGCCGATTTAGGGGTTATTAAAAAAAATAGGGGAAAAAAATTCAAGATTGAGGATACCAAGGCCTATCTGGACGTTGTTAAAAAGATGGAAGCAATTGGGGAACAGAGTGAGGCAGTTATCAACCTCCACGTGGACTCTGTGAAAACCCACTACCATCTCCTCAACAGCCTCACCAGCACTATCCGTCCCGAAGACGACCCCTTCGTAGAACACTACCAGACCCCGGCCATACTGGAAATACTCTGCGAAGAAGACCCCCAGTTCCAGGGCAGTGTGGAAAAGTTCACAGCAGCAGTTAAAAAGTCCGAAGCCATGATTGGTAAGGAAGTGGTCCGCCGGTACGGCGGGTTCTATGGGCCAACCTGTGTGGTGGACTTTGCACTCATGCCGGGCAGCACCAGCAACGTGGTCAACCAGATACTTAAAACCACTGAAATTCCTTTAGAACATAAACAGGCCATTCTATCTGCTAAATCTTGGGGAATGAACACTTCCTATGGGATAGGTGAAGTATTCTCCCAGAAAGTAGAAAACGGAGCCACCCTATCTGAAGCAATAGAGAATGAACTGCAGATGATCCAGAAGATCTACCAAACACCGGTAGAGGCACAAGCAGAACTAATGGTTTCGTTGGGTCACACTTCTTTTGATGTTAGAAAGTACATGGCGGGATATAAGGATAAGATTAAAAAAACAGTCACGGAAGCAGTGGATGACGGGGTGCATTATGGAAACATTCTCACGGTCCCGGCCTACTGTGTGGGTGATATCTCCCACCACATATCCCAGTCCACCTTCAACATGTGCAAAGACGACGTGATAATGGCTGTTATCGAAGCCACCACGGGAGTGATGGAATCCACCCTAAGAAATGCCCTCCCTGATTTTAAAAGTGAGGTAGAAATATTGTCCTTGGCCACTGGCTCTTCGGCATGTGCCGTGGAGTACATACTGGAATTAGACGGTTTTAATGCACCAATGGTGGTGGACCTTTTAACTAAAAGGTTCCACAACTACGTGCAACTTTACCCCACCCGGGGAGCCGCAGCCGAACTTCACAACTGCGACTTCATGGACATGATCTACCGGGGATGGAACCACCTGGACCAGGCCCGCCGCCTCCAAAATGGGTTTCCCGGAAAATTAGAACCCCGAGTAGGAAAATTCAAGGTGGATCTGGATCCCATACACCAGGACCAGGTCCTCATGAACCCCCAACGCTACACCTACCCAGCCTGTGCCATAACCGTGCGTTTCTCATCTTTAATGCGCTTAGCTGACTATCCTTGCTTGTTAACCAGTGAACCAGTCACTGCCACTTTGATGACCAACATCATTGCCCTTAACAAAGAAAACCCGGCGGCGCCCATAAGGAGTTGTAAAAACTGTGCTGCTGCCAGCCTGGTGGAATTCAGACACAAACATTGCCAGTGGAAAGAAGCAGTATAAAGGACGTGAAACCAATGAAATGTTATATTTGCGCTCAGGAAGGAAAAGACACCGATGCTCTAGCCATATGCATCGTTTGTGGAATGGGACTCTGCCAGGACCACCTGATACGACAGGAAGTGGATGTTTGGGAGGGAGGGTATCCCTTCCCGGCAGAAAAACTCGAAAAAACGGTGCCCCGTATATTATGTGGCTTCTGCTACCACTCCCTGAAGGGGAGGGAATAGGAAATGCCCTCCCTTAATAAACGTTTTATAGCAGAGCTACTGGGAACCTTCATTTTGGTGTTTTTCGGTGCCGGGGCCGCCGCCATCACCCTTATGATCAGTGCCGGTGGAAACCCCACCACTCCTTTTAACATTGGAATAGGACTACTCGGAGGATTAGGGGATTGGTTAGCCATAGGACTGGCCTTTGGTCTGGCTATATGTGCCGCCATCTACGCTTTAGGACGAATATCCGGAGCCCACATCAACCCGGCGGTAACCATTGCCCTGTGGTCGGTGAAGAAATTTCCGGGTAAAGAAGTGGCACCTTACATTGCAGCACAAATCATAGGAGCTTCTCTGGCCAGTTTAAGCTTCGCAGCGGCGGTGGGGATGGATGCCGTTACCCTGGGAGGGTTAGGTGCTACGGCACCATTTCCCGGAATCGGGTACGGGCAGGCCATTTTAGTGGAAGGAATAGGAACTTTCCTCTTAATGATAACCATCATGGGTGTTGCTGTGGATAGAAAAGCCACTCCTGGATTTGCCGGTCTAGTAATAGGTTTAACAGTGGCAGGGATAATTACCACCCTGGGTAATATTACCGGCTCCTCTTTGAACCCGGCCCGGACCTTTGGGCCTTATCTGGGGGATATGTTACTGGGTGGAAGTAACTTATGGGCCTTTTACCCCATATATCTCATAGGGCCTATTGTAGGGGCTATAGCAGCTGCATTTTTGTACAACTACCTCTCCAGTGAAAATTAATTATTTATTCTCTTTATTTTCTTTTTATGTGGACCTTAAAGGGTCATAAAAATTTAGATAAATGTATGGGCATTCTAAAGACCAGCTTGGATATAAAGAGTTTTCTAGGGATATTTAAGACAATTTTTTTTTACTAAAATATGGAACCTGTTTCGTCGTCAGTTACTTTTTAAATGTAATTTACAGTAAGAATATTTAATTAGAAGAGATGGAATAATAATTAAGGCTATAATAATTATCCTAACAGATTATTCCCTATTGTAATTTTGTGATATTTATGGAAGGTTTACTCTGGTGGTTGATTGCCGGGAATAGGGGCGGAATTAACCGGGCCCGAATAATTAATGAGCTTCAATCGCGCCCATACAATGCTAATCAACTTGCCAAAAGTCTAGGATTAGATTATAAAACTGCCCAAACCACTGATGATGGATGTCGCCACGGACTCCCTACCCGGTGGAGCTGGTGCATAAACTGGAAA